>CAZSTM010000385.1:0-4558 GCA_964609635.1 uncultured Gemmatimonadales bacterium | reverse complement strand
CAGACAATGCGGTCCTCCACAGAACCGGTAGGGAACTTGTGGCCGGCTTTCTGGTTGAAAAGCACAGTTGTAAAGACCACCTTCTCACCGGGTTCGGCCTCCAAGATATCCGGGTGGATGCGCAGCTCGACCGTGCCCCTGACCTTGCCGTTGTCATGTGCGCCGTGGAACAGGTGCTGGCTGATATCCGGGTAGCTCTTACCCATTTTGGCCCTTCTGCCGGCGGCTTTCGGCATGTGGCAGTAATGGCAGGGAACTCCCTCGGCGGCATAAGGTCCCTCTTTCCATTCGAGGTGGGTCGATTTGACCCATA
This sequence comes from uncultured Gemmatimonadales bacterium, assembly GCA_964609635.1. Lineage (GTDB taxonomy): Bacteria > Gemmatimonadota > Glassbacteria > GWA2-58-10 > GWA2-58-10 > JAFGTO01. The sequence continues at coordinate 4,245 of CAZSTM010000385.1, read as the reverse complement.
CACCGTAGGGACTTTTCTCGTTATGACAGGTGCCGCAGAACTCCGGGGCCGAAAGGAACTCGCTGACCCTTATCTCGTGTTCGGGGGAAGTTACACCGCCCCTGGGACCGTACTTGACATTTCCCGGTTCGGAGTAATAGTTGAAATTGTGGGGAGTCTCGCCCTCGAAGCCGGTAACGGTGTGGCAGAAGTCGCAGGAGACGGCCTCATTGGCCCGGCTGTTTTCCTGCGGCACAGGAGGCGGGACATCGCCCGCCAGGAAAGAGACCGGCGCATGGCAGCCGTTGCACCCGGCCTTGACCTCGGCCACCGCCGGGTCTTTCTGGGCATGGGGCACGGCGAGCTTGAAATACTCGATCTCGTCCCAGTGATGAGTGTAGGCCCGGGAGTGCATCTCCTGCCGCCACTGGTGGTAGAAATCGACATGACAGGAGGCGCCGCAGAACTTGGGCTTGCGGTATTGATCGTATTTGGCGGTTCCTAAGGCCTCCGGACCGGCTTTGGTTTGAGCCGAAAGAGACGCTGCCGCGCCCGTCAGGACCAGGAGGAAAACAGCTGGAAGTCTGCTGGCTGATGACATAATATCACCTTTGACAGTCAGACAAGTTTTACCGAATGATGATTGAAAGGCCGGCTTTATATATAAATAAATAGCTTGAATTTTTTAAAATGTCAAGAATGGAAAGAGAGTATCAAAAAATATTTTTTACCCTTGGGAATGAAAAAAAGGCAGGGCAAAATACGGTATGATCGGGAATATTCCGGAATGCGGCAGAGAGGAAAAGGGTGATCAGGAATATTCCATTGAGGACCCCGAGTTAGAAAGCCTTTTCCAGGGAAAAGATGAAATAAGAATTGTTGTAGTCGTAATACTCGTCGTTGGAGCGGTTTTTAGCCAGGCCGAAACCGACCGAGAGCTCGAGGTCGTTGGTCATTTCAGAGAGGCCCGTGCCCAGCCTTTTGCGGAACTCGGCCTCAAAGAGTAAAGCCTTGTCCCGGCGGTCCTCACCGCCGGGCAGGTAGTAGCCTTCCAGGTCCATTGCCGGGCGTCCGTTGAAATTACGCCTGCGTGCGGTCAGCAGCAGGGTGAGCCTGGAATCTCCCGGCAGCAGCTGCTTGAGCTGCAGCCGACCTTCATGGCCCGTGTAGCTGTAATGGTCGTCGAACAACTCCTCGTTGTTGAGAACCGATTCACCCAGGTTGGTCAGAAAGCGGTTGCGGTTGCGTGGATTGAACCGGGCGGTGTAGCCTGCCATGAGGCCGGTGCCTGCGGCCAGGTTCTGGGCCACTGAAAGCTCGAGTTTCACCTGGTCCGTGCTGGGGAACTCATCCTCGCGCCACCCGTAGCGATAGAATCCCTCGCCCCCACCCTCGCCCTCACTTCCGGCATGGATCATTCCCCAGCGTCTCATCCCGAAAGGCGGCCCCATGCCCTGCCTTACCTGCTCTAAGCCCGCAGGCGGCTGGATGAAGATGGAATCCAGGCTGGAGACACTGCTGGTGTAGTTCTTATGGTAGTAACTGGAGATAAAGCGCAAGGTCGTTCTGGACTCCAGGAAAATGCTGGTCTGCAGGGAGAAGATATTTTCCAGGTAGTTGAATTCCGGGAACTCGGAGAATTTTTTCCCGGTCAGGTTGTACCCGGCCAGCATCATCACGTTTTCCCTGAGGTACCTTTTGTGATTCAGGTAGAAGCCGCCGGAAGTGTAATTGTAATAATTATAGTCCTCTGGATTAAGCCTGGTTTCGATCCTGCCGCCGAGGGCGAGCAGGTTACGGGACTCCGGCCAGAGGTGGTTGTAATCCGTGCCGAACCGGTGCACGGAGAAATCGCGCCGGCTCATCTGGCGGAAAAGAAAAAACTGCCCGGAATAGCCGAGGAACACGGCGTCGATGGATTCACTGTCTTGATCCGAGTTAAACTGGTAGCCCAGGTCGGCGTAGGGTATGGTCACCAGATCGCCCTGGCCGGTGTGGTTGCGGAATATATTGTTGTCCACCAGCAGGTTGGTCCCCACCCCGATCTCTTTCTGCGCCGGAAGAATACCGGCGGAAAATAGCAGCAGAATTATACTGAGCAGGTTGTATCTTCTCATTTACTATCTCCTTGGTCCGTGTCTTAATCTGCGAATCAGTTCTCTTCTGTCGTCGACCCCATCGCCGTCACGGTCGATGATCCGGTCGTGCATGCCTTTTCTAAGTAGTTTTTCTCGCGGTTTATCCGCTATCCCGTCGCCGTCCTCATCGATGAAACCGCGCATCATTCCCAGTCGTTCCTCTTTGACAAAGCCGTACTTGTATCCACGCAGAGATTTGCGGGTGTAGCGCAGGCCGGTGATGTCATTGATATAGTCCCCGTTGAGATCGATGACATTGTCGTTGATCCCGTCGCTGTCTGCATCGACAAATTTCACTTTCAGGTCGTTTACTCCGTCGCCGTCGGCATCGACAAACAGGTCGTTGATCTTATCTTTATTTTTATCAATAAACTTGAATTTGTGCGGATAGGGTTTTCCTGTTATATCATTGATCCCGTTGCCGTCGGCATCCAGGAACAGATCGTTTTTACCGTCGTGGTTACGGTCCTGGAAGCCAAAGATGGTAACCGGTTTTTTTGCCTCGTTTTTATTCCGGTCGGCCTGAGCGGCGGTCTCTGTCTGTTTCCCGGGTGAGACCTTTGTTTTTTCAGGCTGTGTCGTGGTTCTTTCCTGCTGGGCGGCAAGAGCGCCGAAGAAAAGAAACATGGTTGATATCACCACGTATGTTACCTTTTTACCCATGTTCACCGCTTTTTGTTTCTTCTTTTCGGGCCGGGAACCATCTTTTATATGGTTCCCGGCCCGAAAATCAATAAATCATTACCTGTTATTTCCACCGGCCGGGTTGTCGGCCTGGTTTAGGCGGCTTCCAGACCTTGACCTGCCTGAAGCGCCAAAACGTCCGCTGCCGACCGAACCGCGCTGCATTCCGACTCTGCCTTGGCCGCCCCTGGTAACACCTCTTACTCCAGGGTTGCGATACAGCGGGCTGTCGGGGTCGTGGGCGTTGATCACACCGTCGCCGTCCGAGTCCTCGAGCCGGTCATTGAGCCCGTCGCCGTTCTCATCGACAAAGCCCAGACCGCGGCCGAAACCCATCCGGGTTCCCGGGGCACGGTACAGGGGGCTGTCGGGGTCGTGGGCGTTGATCACGCCGTCGCCGTCCGAGTCCTCGAGGTTATCGTTGATCCCGTTGCCGTCCTCGTCGACAAAACCCAGACCACGGCCGAAACCCATCCGGGTTCCCGGGGCACGGTACAGGGGGCTGTCGGGATCGTGAGCGTTGATCACGCCGTCGCCGTCCGAGTCCTCGAGGTTATCGTTGATCCCGTTGCCGTCCTCGTCGATAAAACCCAGGCCGCGGCCGAGACCGCTGCCGGCTTCGCCGCGATACAGCGGACTGTCGGGATCGTGAGCGTTTACCAAACCGTCGCCGTCGGTATCCTCGAGATAATCATTGAGACCGTTGCCGTCCTCGTCGATAAAACCCTGGAATCCAAGGCCCCTCATGCCGAAACCGCGGCCGAACCCCATAGGTGTCTGAGTATCGGTTCCGGCTGTTTCATCCCCCGGGGTTCCTTCATCGGTGGACTGCCCGTAAAGGCCGGCTCCCGGGTTCATCATAGCGCCGACAAGCAGGGCTACCGGCAGGAGTTTCAGGATTTTCATCTGGCACCTCCAATGCTTGTTGAAAAATTTTCAAAGCAGAAAACAGAAAAGTAATGCGCGCATCCTTACCTTAATCAAGAATGGTGCCAGAATCGATTATATTTTTTTCCTTTAATGGTAATTATTTAAACTGCAGCAAGTTACGGCTTTTAAAATTCCTGTGATTTTTTCCGGGCGGGATGAACGTTCTGTTTTTTCGACAATTTGGTCGAGAGATTATCGACTAAATTGTCGAACATCGGCAACAGCAGCTCGGCCCGGTGCCCGCTCATTTGATTCCCAGCTTTTTCATTTTATAGCGCAGGTTGCGCTCGGTGATTCCCAGCTTTTCGGCAGAGCGCACCTGCACGTGGTCGCAGGATTCCAGAGCGGCGATTATCATCCGACGTTCGAGGTTTTCGACCTCCTCGTTCAGAAAGCCGCCGGTTTTACCTGCAGCCGAATAAGCATCCTGTCTGGTAACCACCGAGGGCGGGAGGTCGGCCGTGTCGATCACCTCTCTCCGGGCCAGGACCATGGCCCGCTCCACCACGTTCTG
>CAZSTM010000384.1:0-4586 GCA_964609635.1 uncultured Gemmatimonadales bacterium | reverse complement strand
CCGCCCGGAGGGCCCCGGGTGCTACTGTGCCGCCAACCATATGCTCCGCTTCTCGATCGACCGTCTGGCGAAGAACTACGATTTCGTGGTCACAGACTCCGAGGCGGGCATGGAACATATAAGTCGATTGACCACAAACAATGTTGACCTCCTCATGATTATCTCCGATCCCTCTGTAAGAGGTATTGAGGCCGCAGGCCGCATAAATGCCCTGGTCGATGAGTTGAAAGCCTCCCGCCCGGTGGCCCTGGCTACCACGGTGGTTACGGCTTATCCGCAAACCTCTCCCGAAGGTGCACGGCTGGTGTTCGGCCGGGAAAAAATTCTGGCCGGCTCTCTGGCAGATACCCAGTGGAACGAAAAACTCCTCTGCGCGGCCGGTGCTGTACTCGAGCAAAAAGATCCGCTCTACCTGAGCCTCGAGAGCAAACCGGAAGGATTCCCCGAGCTCGAGGGCTTTCTGGTCGAGATGTTTCATCCCGATCCCACTCTGGTTATTTTCGGGGCTGGACACGTGGCCCAGCCGCTGTGCAATATGGCGGCCATGGCCGGTTTCAAGGTAGTGGTGGTGGATGACCGTCCCGAATTCGCCTCCCAGGAACGTTTCCCGAAAGCGAAGGAAATTCTCCTCTGCAACCCGGAAGAGGCTTTTACCAGGATTGTCCCCGGTACCGGGCACTACCTGGTCTCGGTTACCCGCGGTCATCTCGAGGACCGGCAAGTGATCGAGCGCGCCCTGAAATTCCCCGCGGCCTATATCGGGATGATCGGCAGCAAGAGAAAAGTGAAACTGCTCTGGGAGGACCTGAAAACCCGTGGAGCCGAGCCGGAGGTTCTGGAGCGTGTCCATGCGCCGATCGGCCTGGAAATCGCGGCCGAAACCCCTGCCGAGATCGCAGTAAGCATTCTGGCCCAGATGATCCAGACCCGCCGGGCTGCCGGCAGACCGGTGATCCGCCGCGGAACCCTCAGGCTCTGATGCTCGAAGCCAAAAAAATTTGAAATTAGACAGGATAACAGGATATACGAGATTAGATTCTTACCCATTCACTCTGAGAGATTATCTCTCACATTTTTTACCACCAAGGCACCAAGGCACAAAGATTTCATAAAGCTAATCGTTTGATACCGTTCTTGATAACCGAAACATTAAAATTAATCAATAAACCCAAGCGATACCAGGTGAGTTTTAAATATGTCAGGAGCTGAGCATGGTGAACGGGCAGAAGTATTTCTACTGCTTTAAGTTCTACCACCACGCAATCCTCGACAAGAAAATCCATTCTTAAACCGGAATCCAACCGCTTGCCACCGTAAATTACGGGTAAGGAAAGCTGCTGAGAAATTCCAACTCACGTTTATTGAGTTCATAGGCCAGGCAATTTTCATAGACGCATTCCAGCAGACCGGGTCCCAGGCTGGAATGCACGCAGTATGCGGCGTCTACAATAACCCCGCGCAATTGTGTCAACCTCAGGTGGAATAGGTTCTATCGGCCTTGTTGAATTCCGGCAGTTCATGATTTATTCGATTTAACCAACAAGTCATAAAACCAATCTTGGTGTCTTGGTGACTTGGTGGTTAGACATTTAAATAGAATTTCAAATATCTTTGGCTAAGCCCTTAGGGGCCTTAAGCACTCCTGACAGGGAGTTTTACATGAAAGTAGGGCTGATTCTGGCCGCCGGTAAATCCGAGCGGATGGGCAAGCTGAAAACCTTGCTGCCGTTCGACGGGGAAACTGTCCTGGGCGCGGCTTACAAGCTGCTTAAAAGTTCATCCCTGGATGCCGTTCGCGTGGTCCTGGGGCACAGGGCCGAGGAGGTAAAACAGCTTGTCGGCCTGCCTGATGATGAGGTGATAATCAATCCCGACTACGAGCAGGGAATGCTCTCCTCGGTCAAGGCCGGCTTGAGAGCCGCGCAGGGTCTGAACGCCCGTGCGGTTTTGCTATATCCGGCGGACCACCCCGGTGTCGGCCCCGAGGTGATCGAGCGCCTGCTCGCCGGTTTTCAAGACTCGGGCAACACGATAGTTGTCCCTGTTTTCCAGGGCCGCCGCGGACACCCGGTGATTTTCGGAAAAGCTCTATTCGATGAGTTGTTGGCTGCGCCTCCGGATGTCGGGGCACGGCAGGTGGTCCGCAGCAACCCGGACAAAATCCTCGAGGTCGAGGTCGAGCACCCGGAAGTGGTCCGGGATATCGATACTCCCGAGGATTACAGACGCCTGCAGTCGGAGTCGGAAAGCGACGGTTGAAAGATCGGAAAACCTGCCGTCTTAACCATCGATCAATCTGCAGTTTCTTTGAATACAGAAAGGATTTCGGTGCCCATGCTCCAGCCTCGAGAAGCCCTGAGCAGGGTGCTCGATTCCACCCCACGCAGCACACCCGCCCCGGCTCCCCTGGCCGATTCCTGCTTTCTGGTGGCGGCTGAGCAAGTCGTTTCACCCGCGGCTTACCCGTTTTTCTCCAACTCTTCCATGGATGGCTATGCTGTGCGCAGCGCGGAGTTGAGCGAGGCTGCCGCGGATAAGCCGGTGAGTCTGCCCCTGGCCGGCGAGGTGCGGGCCGCTGCGGGCGAAACGCCCAGGCTGCCCCCAGGCAGTACGATCAAGATCATGACCGGCGGTGTTCTGCCCGAGGGAGCCGATGCCGTTGTCAAACGCGAGGATGTGAAAGAGGGCCGAAGCGAGATCACCTTTTACAGCGCCGCCGAGGCGGGAAGTTTTATCAACCGCCGGGGTGAGGAGATAGCGGCGGGTACGGTACTCTGGCCCGCAGGCCGGCGAATCGATCCGGCGGCCCTGGGCCTATTTGCCTCGCTGAATATCGGCAGCGTAAAAGTGTTCCCGGCTCCGAAAGTCTCCCTGGTCACCACCGGGGATGAGCTGGTGGAGGTAGGCGCACCGAGAACCGGAGGCCAGATTTACGATTCGATTTCACCCATGCTGGTTTCGTGTTTGCAGCGAGCCGGTGCTGGTATTGTCCGGGTCCTCAGGTGCGCAGATCAACTGAGCGTGCTTTCCGAGGCTGTCGGTAAAGCTTACCGGGAGTCGGATATCACCATAACGGTGGGTGGGGTGTCGATGGGAGATTACGACCTGGTGCTAAGATGCATGGAAGAGCTGGGAGTCGAGCGAGTATTCTGGAAGGTGGCCCAGAAGCCCGGCAAGCCGCTTTTTTTCGGCAGGGGCGACGGAAAGCTGGTTTTCGGCCTGCCCGGCAACCCGGCCTCGGCCCTGGTTTGTTACCTGCTTTACGTGCTCCCGGCGATTCGCAAGATGATGGGTCATGCCGAACCCGGCCCTTTATGGTATCCGGGCCGGTTGACCCGGAAGGTGTCGAACACCGACACCCGGACCTGTTTCGCCCGGGGCAGTTATGCTGCTGAATCAAACGGGAGCTACCGGCTGGAAACTGCGAGCGGCCAGTCATCCTACATGCTGAGCTCGTTCGCCGGGGCAAACGCCCTGATCGAGCTTCCGCCGGGTCCGGTCACCCTGGCCGCAGGCCGAACCGCGGATTTTACCCCGATTAATTGGGCTGAGCCGGTTTGTCGATAATAATAGAGAGATAGATGCAATTTCAGAATCTCTACATGAAGCACCAGGACTTGCGCATCGAGCGCAGCCAGCTTATCGACGAGGGCAGAGATATCCGCGAAGTAGAGGAGGAGTTCGAGTGCCTGGAGGCACTGAGCGAGGATGAGCTGCTCTCCCGGCAATCGAGGATCGACGCCCTGCTGGATAGGACGATAAACCTGCCGCAAGTTGCCGACTACACCTATCACGAGCCCTCGGACCTCCAGGGCATCCGGGCCGAGAGGCCCGGGGCTCCGGTGAGCCTCGAAAGGAACCTTGATGACCGGGCCCTGTACGACAGGACCCTCGGCGCCTGGCTGGGCCGGGCCTCCGGCTGCCTGCTGGGCAAACCGGTGGAGGGCTGGCGCTCCGAGCGCATGTGGGGTTTTCTCAAAGACCTGGGCAAATTTCCTTTAAGCGATTATTTCCGCTGCGATGTGGCGCCCGAGCTGGTCGAAAAATATGGGATCGAGCCCGAGAGGGCTTTTATAAACCTGGTGGATCACCTGCCCGAGGATGACGATATCAATTACACGGTGGCCGGAATGCTGATCCTGAAAAAGCACGGGCCGGGTTTTCAACCCCGGAATGTGGCGGAATTCTGGCTGGAGCACCTGCCGATTCTGCACACCTGGACCGCCGAGAGAGTAGCTTACCGTAATTTTGTCAACCGTGTCGAACCGCCTGAATCTGCAGCGTTTCGCAACCCTTACCGCGAATGGATCGGCGCCCGGATTCGGGCGGACTTTTACGGTTACGCGGCCCTGGGAAGGCCGGAATTGGCGGCGGAATTGGCCTGGCGGGATGCCTCGATCAGCCATGTCAAAAACGGTATTTACGGCAGCATGTGGGTGGCGGCCATGCTGGCGGCGGCGCCTTTTGCAGGCGAGATGCCCCGGGTCGTTCGGGCGGGTCTGGCCGAGATCCCGGCCCGCTGTCGGCTGGCCGAGGCGGTCAAGGAGGTGATCGGCTGGTATGAGCAGGGACTGGATTATGAACAG
>CAZSTM010000383.1:0-4600 GCA_964609635.1 uncultured Gemmatimonadales bacterium | reverse complement strand
GGAGCTTTCGGTTACCCTCGAGGCCACGGATGAGGACGGAGATGTTCTGATCTTCCGGCTGCTGGGTTCGCCCGGTACGGGAGCCGCCCTGGACAGCCTGACAGGCCTTTTTACCTGGGTTCCGGCCGATGAGGGAACATTCATCGCGGTTTTCGGGGTCACCGATGGTGTGGCCACGGACTCGGTGATGGTCGATATCACCGTTTCAGAGGCAGTTTTCCCGTTAACGATCGTTTACCCTGTAGAAGGCGCCGGTTTCAGCGTGTCCGAGGGAAAACTGTTCCAACTGGTGTTTCTGATCAACAACGCAGGGCAATCACTTCTTGTCGAGACAGTAGGCCTGCCTGAAACAGCAGCCATAGTTGCGGATACCGTCCTGAAATGGACACCCGGCCAGGCGGATGCCGGACAATACCCGGTCACGGTGATCTATTCCAACGAAACCGGCGGGGCCGATACGGTTGACTTTTCGATAACCGTGCTGGCGGTCAACGCCAAGCCGGTCTGGGTAGAGGTTGCGGATACCCTGAGGGCCAAGGAAGGAGAAAGCTTCTCTCATACCTTCGCCCCGCCGGAGGATGACGACCCTGATGATGTGGTGTTTGTCTCCATAAGCAATGCTCCGCCGGGAGCGCAGTTCAACCAGGCCGACCTGACCCTGACCTGGGTGCCGGGTTATGATAAGGCCGGGGTTTACCAGTTTGGCCTGGTAGCTGCCGACCTGCTGGGCGCCAGGGCGGTTCAAATAGTAACCCTGGTGGTGGAAAATACCAACCAGCCGCCGCAGCTGCTGCTGGTCGAGCCCACCGTTGAAACCAGTGAAGATGAATTACTCAGTTTTACAGTCGGGGCATACGACCCCGACGGCGACCGGATAAGAGTCAAGGCGCAGGGCCTGCCCGCAGGCGCGGCCTTCGTGGACCCGGTATTTACCTGGGAAAATCCGGTGGAAGGCAGCTACCCGGTGACTTTCGTAGCTACTGATTCGGATCCGGATAGCCTGACAGATACCTTCGAGCTCACTATCACGGTTCTCGGGGTGAATGATCCGCCGGAGTTCGATCTGGTGGGAGATGTCGGCGTGAATGCCGGAGAGCCCTTGGAACTGGTGCTAAGCGCCACGGACCCGGACGGCGATGAGCTGACCTACTCCGTGGTTATCACCGGTGCGGACGACATCTTAAGCCGCGGAGCCTCTTTAGTCGACAGCACTTTCAGCTGGACTCCCGCGGAAACGGACATCGGCCCGAACATCGTTACCTTCTCGGTCGAAGACCCCGAGGGGCTCAAGGACTACCTTGAAGCGACCATCATGGTTACCGTTATCGGCCGCACCCTCCTGTTACCGCCGGAATTCGACGTTACCTATTATGAAACCCGCCAGGTGATCGAGGAAGAAGAGGAGCTGGTGTGGGAACTGCGGCCTACCCTTATCGATCCGGAGCAGGAAGGCTTGACTTTCTGGGTCTCCGGTCTTCCGCAGGGAGCGGTATTCGATGGACCGACAGCCACCCTGACCTGGACTCCGACCCTGCTGCAGTCGGGGCTTTACACGGTTGTCTGCGGTGTCAGCGACGGCAACTTCCCGGACACCAAGCCCCTGAAAATCCGGGTTACCGAGAAAGACGTGCCACCGGTATTGTCGGTAATCGGCGATAAAGAGGTATATGAAAACAGTCTCTTGAAGATTAACCTCCAGGCGAATGACGCCAGCGGCGAGCATCTGAGCTTTGATGCCGACAACCTGCCCCAGGGTGCGCAGATTTTCGGCCAAGGTCTGATGAAATGGCGGCCCGGTTACAATCAGGCGGGCAGCTATCAGGTTACTTTCTACGCCTTTGACGCTTCGGGGAATTCCGTTTCGGAAACTATCACCATAACCGTTCATGATGTAAACCGTAAGCCGGAACTGGTCGCCGAGAACCAATCTGTAGATGAGGGCGGTACTCTGGAGTTCAACGTTGCGGCTACGGACCAGGACGGCGACGAGGTGACTTACGCCGCCTATGACCTGCCGAGCGGGGCTACCTTTGATGAAACCCAAACCCCCGCCCTTTTCGCCTGGACCCCGGAACAGGATCAGAGCGGCAACTACCTGGTGCTTTTCACCGCCGACGACGGTAAGGAAGGCGGGGTGGACAGCGTCCAGGTGATAATCACGGTCGGTGACGTGAACCGTCCGCCGGAGATTCTTGCCCTGGGAGACCAGGTGCTCGAGGAAGGCGCGAGCCTGACTATTGATATTGCCGCTTCGGATCCGGATGAAAACGATCAGTTGACGGTTGGAGTTTCAGGTCTGCCGGAAGGATGGTCGGAACTTACTTTTGAACCGGGCAACCCGCTTACCGCCACCCTGGAGTTAACTCCCGGTTACCTGGACGCCGGAACGTACGAGGTTAAGGTAACCGTGAGTGATAACAACCCGGATGATCCTCAAAGTGTCACCCGCAAATTCACCTTGGAAGTTGCGAACAAGGATGTAGCGCCCGTTTTTACCGGGCAGCTTGCCGGCCCGAACATTCTTGAGCTGAGCGTGAAAGAGGGCGGACTGCTCGAAATCGTGGTGAGCGCCGTGGATGCGGGAGGCGATGCCTTAAGCTATTCCACCAGTACATTGCCCAGGAACGCCCGGTCCGATTTCAGCGGAAGCAGTAAACTGATATCTTTCACCCCGGATTACACGCAGTCCGGCACGCGCCAGTTCCAGATCATGGTAAGTGACGGTGCTCAGACGGTGAGCAAGACAGTCAAAGTTGTAGTGGCCGAGGTGAACCTGGCTCCGGTGGTTTTCCAGATCGATGACCAGTCCGTGGATGCGGGCGATATTATCACTTTCGCGGTGAATTACCTCGACTCTGACAGGGACTCGGTGACGGTGTACACTGCGGGCCGGGTTCCCTTCCTGACCGAGGGCGATCCTCCGCCGGCGAGAATCCGCGACAATAAGGTGTTTATTTTCGACACGAAAGAGCTGCCGCCGGAAGAGCAGATATCCTCGGCGGTGTTCCTCTTCTGGGCCATAGATGTACGTGGCGGAGTGAGCGATACGGTGAGGGTGGAGATTGCGGTTATCCGCAGCGACAGCACCGATGTGGTTGTTCCGGGCGGCCTTACGGGAGCCGCTCTGGCTGCCGACCTGGAATTTACGCCCGAGGGATACGGTCTCCGGGCCAAGTTCATAAACGATACCGGACAAGATATGAGCTGGCTCTTTAACTTCCTGGAGAAATCCGGGTTTCTGGAATTTGCCGGTCTGCCTACCCTGGCTTCGGCCGAGGACGGCAAAGTCAAGACCGCCAAGGGTGTGTATACCTACCTGGCGGGCGATGATCTGACCAGCCAATTTTACGGCATCCGCCGAGGCTGGGGGCTCGACCTGAGCGCCCAGACCCAGGTGGAGGGCACGGAAGTGGTGGTGGTGCTCAGCTACTTCGACGAGGACCTGCCCACCGAGATACCCAATTTCACCGAGGAGCGCCTTTTGGTGTTCGGCTACAGTGCCGAACTGGGTATATGGGTCCCGATGGACAGTGTGTCGGTGGACACGGAGGCCAACGAGGCCACCTTTACCATTACAGACTACACCATCGTGGATTACACCATCGGCGCGGTTCTGGACGTGGTGGCGCCGGTGATTACGGACATGAAAGTGGTAGCCGGCAGTTCCACGGTGATCGTCACTGCTGAAGGTACTATAGCCATCGATACTACCAGATTCAGTTTAGAAGGTCCCTATGAGTTCCATGTCAACATAACCGATGATGCTATTGTCAGCAGCACGGATGCCACTTTTTCTTATTCGATAGACGGTGGGAGCTTTGAGGACGTTGAACTCACACGTTTTTCCGGGAACCTCTTCATCGCTCAGGTTACCAGCACCCTGATCTCTTCCGGCAGCACCATCAGCTTTTATGTGACCGCACAGGATAACATGAACGTGGTTAGCTTGCCCTCCGGAGCTCCAGATGAGGTTTTTCAACTGGTAGTACAAGGACTTACGGCAATTCCCGGCGATGTAGATGGAGGCGGCAGCATAAATATTTTCGACCTCCTGGAAATTCTCTATATACTCTCAGAAGTCAAACCGGCCTCTCCGGGTTCGGACGTGAACGGGGACGGCTCAACCAACATTTTCGACCTGTTAGCCCTGCTGGAAATTTTGACCGGATGAGAGAAATCTTAAGCGGAAGGAGGAAAAATTAGGAAATTTGCATCAGGCAAGGATTCGGAAAACTTTGAGTGTTTTTTTTCTTGACAAAAATTCTTGACAAATCTTTGGAAGGGGTATATAATTAAGGCACTTTGGGTTCCTGATTTTAGTGCTCATTATCTTCATTCACTCTAATAATTTATAACTTGTTGACCTGCCTATAATTACATTCTGCCAGTTTTCGTCTTTCAACGGCGGAGAAAAGGAGGAATGCGCTTAGGATATTCTACATTTGAGAAGAAGTTTTAAGAATTTTTAGTTCTGAACTAAATCATCTTTCCAACATTTGAACCATGGGAGGGAATGTCTATGAAACAAAGTCAACCATCTTTGCCTGCCAGCAAAACAATCCTTTCTTTTAACTCTCAAAGGGGGAAAACTCTTATGAAA
>CAZSTM010000382.1:0-4601 GCA_964609635.1 uncultured Gemmatimonadales bacterium | reverse complement strand
TGGAAGTCTATGGAGTGGGAACCGACTGGAGGGGCGAGCGTTCTTTCCGGGAAAAGGTCACGGTCAGCCGCCTGAGACAGAAACCGAAAAAGGATAGAGACCTCTGGGAGGTTATCGGACTCTTCAAGTCGGAAACCGGCGGCAGGCAACGCTTAAGCCTGACCCTCACCTTCGACCGCGCACCGGCCGGACCGGTAAAGACACATCCGGAGCATTTTACCCTGGATACCTCGAGCCTTACCCCCGGCTATTACCGTCTGCTGATCGATGTGCGTGACAACAGCAACGGACGGCAAAGCCGCAAGGATGCCTTTTTCGAGATTGTGGAACCCGGGAGGTAACTAATATGAACAAGAGGATTAGACAGGATAACAGGATGGACCGGATCAGGCTGTTTTCTTTTGCTGATTAAATTATCAAGTCGTTGTTTGAATATTTATCCGCAGATTTCACAGATTTTTAAAAAATAGTATGAGATACGTCGGAGCGGTTCGCGAACCGCCCCTTTTTAATTTTTCGTAGGGGCACAGTGCAGGGCTCGCAAGCGAACGCGCGCGAGTGGAGCAGGAGCCGTGCCCTTCCTGCGCTAAGTTTATTATACAAATTGATAGTCAATCAAAAAACAGCCGCAGCAGTCCCGAGACAAAATAGAGTATCATACCGCTCAGAGCCAGGGTTCCGGCATAAGCGTATGCCACAGACCCGCTGATCACGCCCACCAGGAACAGCCCCAGCCCGATAAAGAACAGAACCAGAAAAAACCTGCCCCAGCCCGATTCGGGTATGATATGGTAGGGCGCGCCCTCGTCCGCCTCGCTGTGAGTGCGGGCCTCCCAGATGCGGTCGATCTCGGCGCTCCTGGGCGCTTCGAAAAACAGCGAGGCGATGATGGTAACCACTATCGCGGTAATCTGGCTGAACAGAGTGGAATAGAAGAACGCCCCGGTACCCATGGTGTAAGCGGATATCCCGCCGGCCGCTATGCCGCACAGGTAGCCGATCAGCACCCCCTGCCAGTTGGCCCGTTTCCAGAACAAGCCGAAGATGATGGTCATGACAAAGAAAGGCATGTCGAAAATACCCACCACGGTCAGGTAGGCATCGACCACGTTTTCGCCGATATAGGGGATGATGTAGGCGAAGAAAATGCCCATGATCCCGGCAACGAAAGTCATGATCCGCACCACCCAGAGAGTCTGCTTGGGGCCGGCGTCGCGTTTGAGCACGGTCTTGTAGACATCGTTGCAGAACAGGGTGGCCACGCCCTCGAGGTTGGTGCTGATGGTGCTCATCTGGGAGCTCAGCAGGCCGCAGGCCACCAGACCCAGCAGGATCGGCGGCAGGGTGCTCTGAACCAGAGTGGGGAAGGCGCTGTCCATCTCGGTTATCCCGGGATGGATGATCGAGCAGGCCAGGCCCGGCAGGATCCAGAGCATGGCGAACGGAGTGGTGATAATCCCGGCCAGGACCAAGCCTCGCGCAGAGCTTTTGGCGTCCCTGGAGCTGAACGACATCTGCAGCAGGCCCTGGTCCGTGCTGGCCCACTGGATTCCCAAGATCCAGATCGCCAGGATAAACTGCCAGTTATACATGCCCTCGGCGGGCACCAGGTTTAGGTGCCCCTCGGCCACCTTTTCCACCAGCCCGGGCCACCAGCCCACCTGGGTCATTACCATCGGCAGCAGGATCAGCGCCCCGCCCAGCATCAGTACGAACTGGATCACATCGGTAATGGTCACCGACCACATCCCGCCCAGGAAGGTGTAAGCTACCGCTATAGCGGCGAAAATCAGCAGCCAGAAAGTAAAGTTGCCGGTAAATGCCAGGTCGGGGATTTTGGCAATGGTCATGAAAGCCATGGCCGCCGCCCGCAGCACCACCCCGAGCCAGAAAGCCAGGCGGAAAACCCAATAGAGGCCCACCAGGAAGCGAATCCAGACATTGTAGCGCATCCCCACGAACTCCGGCACGGTCCTGATTCTCAACCTCCGCAGGATGGGAATGATCAGCAGGCCAGAGAACACCAGCCCCATATTGCCGGTCCAGGTCTGCCAGACAATAGAGATACCATACTTGTAGGCGGTTCCGCTCTGGCCGATGAAACTGTAAAGGTTCACATTGGCGGCGGTCAGCGCCGCGGCCAGGATGAACGGGGTCAGGTGCCGTCCGGCAACCATGAAATCATCCGCGGTATCGATCCAACGCGACAGGGCGTAGCCAATAACAAACATGCATGCCAGGAAGATTATCAACATGCTGAAATCGTAGTAAGTCATGGAGTGCTCCTCGCCAGGCAGGAATTGAGTCGCTGGAAACCTTTTGGTTTTCCGGCTTCGATAAGGCCCCGGTTGAGCCGGAGACCGGGAATTCGTCAAGATAAACCCCCGGCCCCGACCAGGTCAATAGGAATTTTTTTAACTATTTAAAAGCGTGTCGAAAAATCGCTCTCCCGGCTCGGCAGACCGGGTGTGCCGCCGGACAAGCGCAGATTTTCAAATCAGGCAATTTGAGAGGTTTTCCCGAGGCATTTAACGGCAAAGGCACCGTTGAAAAAAGCAGCAGAAGGCTTTTTTCCGCACTCTAACGGAAAGCCCCTGGTGAGTTGACAAAGAGATGTCAAACATTTATACTGGTCTCTAATATTTTCGCCTGTTGGCTTTGGCAACCTGCTGCGTGCCTTCGAAACGGGGTAAGTCGGTATAGCGCGCGCTCGAACCTTTTTGTTGAAAATAAATCGACGTCAAGGCTGTTGATAACATGGAAAAATTTTTAATAATTCTGCCCATTCTGCTGTTTTCGGTGGTTGTTCATGAGTGCGCTCATGGCCTGGCCGCCGAACGCTGCGGCGATCCCACGGCACGCATGCTCGGTCGCATCACTCTCAACCCGCTGCCTCATATCGACCCGATCGGCTCGATCCTGGTGCCTTTGCTTCTGGTTCTGGCCCCGGGCGGTTTCTTTATCGCCTGGGCCAAGCCGGTGCCGGTTAACCCTTACAACTTCCGCAATCCCCGCCGGGACGATATAGTCGTTTCGGTGGCCGGGCCGGCCTCGAATATCTTACTCTCCCTGGGGTTCGCTTTTGTTATGCTGCTGGCCCTGTGGTTTATCCCCGCAGCCAGCGCAAACCACAGATGGGTCGAAAATTTATTCATGCTTTTAAACTACGGCATCCTGATCAACCTGTTTCTGGCGTTTTTCAACCTGGTACCCATTCCTCCGCTGGATGGATCGCATATTTTGCGGAACCTGCTGCCGCCCGAGGCCGCCCGCAGCTACGATAAAATACAGCCGTACGGGTTTATCATTCTATTACTGATGATCTATTTCAAGTTGATGGTAATTGTGGTTTTCCCGGCAATGTTGATTCATAATATTATCTGGCTGGTGTTAAAGGCCCTGGCCTAGAAAGGCCGGAGGATTCCCGGATCGGCCGGACCGTTATGCGCAAAGCGCTGAAAACCGGCGGACGAGTTTTCCAATCGGCGTTAAGGTTTTTTAACAGACAAAGCAAAAGGCGAGGTTTTTCATGGATAAGAAACAAGGAGTTATCCTGAGCGGGATGCGTCCCACCGGCAAGCTCCACCTGGGGCACCTGGTGGGCGCTCTGGATAACTGGGTCGATTTACAGGATAATTACCGGTGTTATTTTCTGGTAGCGGACCTTCACGTGCTGACCACCGGTTTCGAAAAGAGCGCCCAAATCCCGGAATTCACTTTCGAGATGGTACTCGACTGGCTGGCAGTGGGCCTGGACCCCGAGCGCTCGACTTTTCTGGTTCAGTCCCGCGTGAAAGAGCACTCCGAGCTAAACCTGATTTTAGGTATGATCACCCCCATGCCCTGGGTGGAACGCAATCCCACGATCAAGGAGATGATCAGCGACCTCGGCCTGACAGGTAAGATACATTTCGGCTTGATGGGCTACCCCATCCTTCAGGCGGCGGACATCCTGCTCTACCGGGCCGATCTGGTACCGGTGGGCGAGGACCAGGTGGCCCACGTGGAGATGACCCGCGAGATCGCTCGGCGGTTTAATTTCCTATACAAACCTGTTTTCCCGGAGCCCAAAGCGAAGCTCTCGCCGACACCGCGGCTGCCCGGCACGGACGGCAAGAAAATGAGCAAAAGCCTGGGCAACTGCATCTATATTTCGGATGAGGACGACACGGTGAGCGCCAAGGTGCGTCAGATGGTTACCGACCCGCAGAAAGTCCGCAAAGGGGACTCGGGCCGTCCGGAGGTCTGCAGCGTGTACGCCTATCATGAGATTTTCAACCCGGACCGAACCGATGAGATCGCCGCCGGATGCACTTCCGGACAACTGGGCTGCGTGTCCTGTAAAGGGATGCTGGCCTCGGTGATCGGTATTCACCTCGAACCCTTGCGTGAACGCCGCCGTACCTATGCCGAGGACCCGGAAAAGGTGCGCAAACTACTTCTGGAAGGCTCGTGTCTGGCCGCCGAAAGGGCTGCTGAAACCATGGATATGGTTTATCAGGTCATGGGCATGAAGTTCTAGTACAGGCAGAATACAGGAGTCAGTAGTCAGAATAAGAACAGGCACAAAGTGGCAGCCGCAGACTTGCGCGGCTTTACGC
>CAZSTM010000381.1:0-4604 GCA_964609635.1 uncultured Gemmatimonadales bacterium | reverse complement strand
TCAAAGGGGATGGGGGCCTTTTGTGCCTGTCTTTTATCTTTTCTTCTGACTCCTGACTCCTGTCTCCTGTCTTCTGCCTTATCCCTTTGTGCCTTTGTATCTTTGCCACTTTGTCCCTGATTTTTATGTCGCTCAACCGAAGATTCGCGCGTATACACGCGCGACACCGCGAATCTCCGCTGTGGCGCCGTGCTTCGCACGGATCTCTGCCATGCTATGCATGGCTCCGGTTCGGTTCTGACTCCTGAGTTCTGAGTTTGGTATTCTGTCTTTTCATAAAAAATAGTGCTTGTATTACCGGAAACCATTTACTATCATTGACATTGTTATATTGTATATTATTTTCGATCAAGCAGTTCGATCTGAGCCGGTCTTTAGCTGGCGGGTGCTGTCCGAAAGCCCGGTTTGGCCCTTTAATCAGGCAAGGAGCGCTTGAATGCTGATTTTAACCAGAAAGCAGGGCGAATCGGTCGCCATCGGCGATGACATTCAGGTTACTGTAGTCGAAATTCAGGGCAAGCAAGTAAAACTGGGGGTCAAGGCTCCGCGGGAAATCGCCGTTCACCGTCAGGAAATCTATGAGAAGATACAGCAGGAAAACATCCGCGCCGCCCAGATCAGCCAGTCCGATCTGGACCATCTCAAGGATGCCATGATGATTGATCAGGACCCGCAGAAAGAGGACTCCGAGGAGCCGGACCGCTCATGAGCACCGCCAACCGTCAGGAACTCAGGGCGCTTTACCTCGAAGCGCTGCAACATAGCGGCAAGCGGCTGCGGCTGAGCCACAAAACATGCCATTCCTGCCCTCTGAAACCGTTATGTTATCACGATAAGAAAAAATGGGAGGATATTCGCCAACTGGACTTGCTCCAGATAAGAAATTCCTGCCCGATAAAGAGTCACCCCCGGCATGAAGATGAAATAGGGCTCGCAGGTCATGAAAAGTGAAGCGAATGAAAATCAGCTCGGTTTGTGGGAAAAACTGAACCAGATTTACGGAGACAAACCATCTGTCTCCGGTGGAAGCAGTGAATCCTCAGGATTCGAGGTCCACTCTGTACCTGAAGAGGGCTCGGTAGAAAGCGCTCATTCGGCGAACAGTTTTTCAGGTCCCGCCGGAGACAAAGATTCCGTTAACCTGGTTTGCGGCAAATGTGACAAGACCTGCGTACAGCCCGAGGGCAAGTTTGTGGAAACGCTCTGTCCGCTCTCCGGTGAGGAGAGGGCCGCACGGAAATACATTCAACCGAAGGCGGCTGTCAGGCCGGTTTACAACCTGGAGAAAATCAACCCGACCTGCGGCAGATGCCTCCGGAACTGCAAGCAGAGCACCGAGAAGTTGAATCTAATACTCTGCCCGGGCTTTGAGCCGATTGATTCCCCGCAGGCGGAAAGCGGGTAACAAGAGCTGTTCGAGGGTACGAACTGATAAACCGGGAGGGGGGAACGGCGATAATTATTATCTGCCATACCTGTTCGGCCCGCTATAAGATAAAAGATGAACTGGTAGCTGATGGGCCCAAGCGCACCAAGTGTAAAAACTGCGGGGCAATAATGTTGATTACGCCCCCGGCCCAGGGCGCGAAACCGGATGTCGAGGTACTCACCAGGGACGGCAAGCCGCAGGTTCCGTCCGGCCGGCAGCCTCCCGGGGAAGAAGGCCCGGCAGTTGAAAAACCACCCGCCGCCGAGGCCGAGCAGGCCACAGGCGAGGTCAAGGCGGATGCCGGAACCGGGGAAACCGCCTCGGAAGCCCCTGCACAAACTACCGAGGAGACAACCGAACAAGACGCCGCTCCGGAAACCGGCGCTGAAACCAAACCGGACGAAGAGGGCGTCTCGGAAGCCCCTGCACAAACTACCGAGAAGACAACCGAACAAGACGCCGCTCCGAAAACCGGCGCTGAAACCGAACCGGACGAAGAGGGCGACCAAGGGTCTGAAAAAGATCAGCAGAAAGATGCTTCCGAAAAGAAGCCGGAGGAAACAAACCCCCTGGCCAAGCTGGAGAAACGCCGTCAGCAAATGGAGGATGAAATCTCCGGCAGGCTTCATAAGGCCGCTCTGGAAACTCTGGAATTCAGCGACCTGGAGCTTATCGCTAAAAAGATTAAAAAAATAGAAGAAAACCCGGATTACAGGGCTGGAAAAGAAGAGCAGATTTTCTCCTGTATCGGATGCAAATCGGTCTATTCTCTGTTTCCCGATGACTCGCGCGTCTGCACCAACTGTCCCGGCGATGCGCCGTTGATTCGCTCGGCGGATATCCTCAGACAATACAGCATGTTCAGGAGAATCTAGTTTAAACCCCGGACAGGGAACTACGGCCGCCGACGGGGTTATTAGAAGTACCGGTTTCTCAATCAGGTTTTAATAAGATTCAGAGGGATAATTGGCTAAAAAGGATAAAAAAAAGCCCACGAGCCTCAAACTGACCTTCGATAAGGCCAGGTTCGACGAGGACTCGATTTCACTCTACCTCAAGGAGATCAGCAATCATCACCTGCTCACTCCCAAGGAAGAGATCAAGCTGGCCAAGGCTTACAAAAAAGGAGACACCAAAGCCATCGAGAAACTGGTATTGGCTAACCTGCGATTCGTGGTGAGTATCGCCAAAAAGTACCAGAACCTGGGAGTCTCTCTGGCGGATCTGATAAACGAAGGCAATATCGGTCTTATCCGTGCGGCGTATAAATTCGATGAGACCAAGGGAGTGAGATTCATCACCTATGCAGTCTGGTGGATCAAGCAGGCTATCATCCAGTATCTGAGCGAGCAGAGCCGGATTGTGCGCATCCCGCTGAACAAGGCCAGCGCCATGTTCAAGATGGAAAAAATGCTCAACAACCTGGCCCAGGAACTGGGGCGCGATCCAACGATACGCGAGATTCTCCAGGAAATCGACGTCGCCGCCGGGGATATAACCGATGTCATGCCCTTGTACCAGCCGCAGTACTCACTGGATTCCAGCGCCAACCCCCAGGATGACATTATCCTGCTCAACTCGATCCCCGATGAGAAGACTCCCGGGCCGATGGAGGGTATTTTCAAGAAAGACTTGAGCGATGCGGTCGAAGAAATGCTCAGCTCGATCAAGGACCGGGAGGCCAGAATTCTGCGCTTCTACTATGGTCTCGACGACACCGAGCCGATGACCCTCGAAGAGATCGGCGAAATATTCGGAGTGACCCGCGAACGGGTGCGTCAGATCAAGGAGAAAGCTCTCAAGCAACTCCGTCAGAGCACCCGCAAAAACGCCATGGAGACTTTTCTCTCCTGACCTGCCTGCCCCTTAAGTCAGGATATCCGTCTTTTTCCGGCGGCCTTTTTCAGGCCGCCGGTTTTTATATATATATATAGTAAGTATCAAAAAGGCCGGCGGTCGCCACCGCCTGTCGGCCGGCTGGCTTATGAGTTACCCACAGGGGAGTATTTTTTTCAGGTATAACGAAAAAATTCCTCGCGCCCGGCGATGAAAGCCTCCTCGCGCCCGGCGAAGGTTTCAACAATCTCGTCCAAACCGGCTCCGGAGTCCACCAGCTTTCGGAACTCGGAATTGCCGAACAGCAGGTCTATGGCAGGGATCTCCCGGACAAACTCATAGGTGTCCGAACGCCACGCGAATTCTTGCGGAGCCAGTCGGTGCGCGGTGTGGATCACCGCCATTCCGGTGACAAACGGGCGGAAAGTGTGGCGGTCGGTCACATGGAGCTGTGCTCCGGAGCACAGGTTGCCGCGGTATTTGTCGAAGGTGGGGAGGAAACGCACCGGACGGAAACGCACGCCCGCCAGGCCCAGTGAATTGAGCTCCCCGGCCAGGGTGAAAGCCTCGAGGTAAGGCGCGCCGAAAGTTTCGAACGGGCGGGTGGTACCGCGGCCCTCGGAGAGATTGGTGCCCTCCAGCAGGCACATCCCCGGGTAAACCAGGGCGGTCTCGAAAGCGGGCATGTTGGGCGAGGGCGCAACCCAGGGGGCCAGGTAGTCGAAGGCTGTCAGGTTTCTGCTCCAGCCGGCGGCCGGCACCACCACAGGCTCCCCGCCCACCCCGTGGCGCTGGTGGAAATAGCCGGCCAGCTCGCCTGCACTCAGTCCGTGGCGAACCGGCAGCCCGGGGAAACGCCCGACAAAAGACTCGAACCCGGCCTCCAGCGGCGGGCCCTCGACCAGCTCACCGCCCAGAGGGTTGGGACGGTCCAGCACTACGAACGGCACGGAAACCTCGGCGGCCGCCTCCATGCAGAAAGCCATGGTGTAGATGAATGTGTAGCAGCGGCTGCCGATGTCCTGGATATCGAATACCAGAACGTCCAGGTCGGCTAAACCCTCGGGGGCGGGTCTGAGCGAGTCCGGGCTGCTGCCGTAGAGACTGACCACCGGCGCACCCAGTGCTCCCCCCGCCGCTTCAGACTCGCAGGCGACCTGGTCCTGCACGGCTCCCCAGAGCCCGTGCACCGGGCTGTAAACCACCTCGCAGACCGCTGAGGCCGCTTTGTCTGCCTGCCCCACATTGATCGTCAGCCAGGCGCACATGAACTCGACGGGGTAGTTCGCCTTGAGATAGGCCGTCTGGTAGGCGATGAGGGCATAGCTGAAGCTGTGGG
>CAZSTM010000380.1:0-4613 GCA_964609635.1 uncultured Gemmatimonadales bacterium | reverse complement strand
CTGCCTGACAGGCTTTTCGATCGGCTGCTACTTTGTCTGCTACTGGTTCATCCACAGGAACATCGGCGGCCGGGTCCCCCTGCTGCTTTTCGCCATTTTTCTGATGCTCGGCGGCATCCAGCTGATCTCTACCGGGCTGATCGGCGAGATGCTGGCCAGCAGCAGAGAACACCTTCCCGAACCGGGTTACCAGATCTCCGAGGTGCTGGATTCTTCCGGCAATGCTCAATCGGAAAAAGGGAGTTCATGATCCGCAGATTTCACAGATTTCGTAGATTTGGAAAATACAAAAAGGAGATATTCAAGAGGAACGGAACCTATGAAAGGCCATCGCCATAATTAACACAGCATAATTCCTCTTATCTATTTTTTTTGCGACATCTAGGCAATCTGTGGATAAAAAAAGTATTTTAATGTAAAAAGGGCGCTTCCCTGCGATGTTCGGGAAACGCCCTTTTCAATAATCCGAGGCTTTATTCAAAAAACTGATACTTACTTTAAATTTTTCCGCAAATAACCTTACGCTTGTCCGCGAAACTCAAACCAAGAGTTTTCACCAAAGACAATCCGCGTGGTGTGTCGAACTTCAAGTTCGTTATTTAAGCAGCACCATCTTTCGGGTGGAGACAAACCGGCCCGCGGTCATCCGGTAAAAATATATCCCGCTGGCCATTTCGCGTCCTTTGCTGTCCGTCCCCTCCCAGTTGATAGTATAGACCCCCGGCTCCTGTGTCTCATCGACCAGAATTTTCACCTGTTGCCCCCGGATATTGAACACACTCAACTTGACCGCCACTTCCTCGGATTCATCCGGTATGGTGTAGCTGATTACGGTCGAGGGGTTGAAAGGGTTGGGAAAGTTCTGGCTCAAGCCGAAAGCCCTGGGCAGGTTGACACTTCTTTGCAGCCCCATCTGTTCGTAGGCCGTCTCCAGCAGTTCGCTTGCCATCCCTTCGGTGGCCCTTAATCCCTCCACGCTCTTGCCGTCGAAATCCCTCGGCGTAGAGAGAACCGAGCCATCGGGAAAAACCAGGTCAATAGTCGAGGAGGTGAGCCGGACACTATAGCCGGGGTTTTCCCTGTTAGACCTCTCGGCGGCTGTCAATGCACTTGAGGTAAGTAGTCCCAGGGCCGCCGCCAGGACAATAATCCCCAGTCTTCTAAACATTTTCCTTACCTCCATAAGAATAAGAATTACCCACTTGTAAGAATCGCTGCTATTATAGTGTGCAAAATACGTTCCATTACCGGGGGAGATGGAGAAAAAAATGCGAGAACGATTTATCCGCTGATAATATATTGAGTTATTCACCGGTCAAAATACACTGCCGGCTCACGCCAAACTTGTCAAGCTATAATGAATCGCACACAATGTGCGATTTCGCACATAACCTGATACCGTAACAGTAACAATTCTGAGGATTTTACCCGAAGGCTCTCTAAGCCGCCCATGCCAATACAGTTTCAACTTTGAAATACCTGGTAACTTGCACAGATGAAATAACTAATATTGTGCGAGCTTGCAAAAACAGACTATAGGCTGTGGGCTGTAGGTCCCCACACACTACCGCCGGTGCGTAAGAAAACATGGGGCTTGGGCAGGGTTGCCCTATAGCCTGCAGCCTACAGCCTTTTTCCTCATAGCCTGTAGAACATGAATAGATCGGTTAAAAATTCTTCCCTTCAAATCAAACTTGTCATTGCACTAATGTAACATATCCTCGCCGAACACCTCGGCGGTGAACGCGCTGATTTCAGTACCCTCCATTTTCCAGGCTTCCGGCGGAAGCCCGGCCTTACGGCAGGTATGTGACAGAAAAGTCTCGCGGTCCCAACCATACTCGGTCGCCACCTGGGGCAGAAGCAGGCCCTGGTATGCCCCCCGCCGTACGATCAACCCGTGAAGTCCTGTCTGGATTTCGCTAGTGTCGGTAACCTTGAAAATAGGACTCATCACCGAGATTTCCAGTTCCAGTTGATCCAGTTCATCGGGGCCTACCGGGGGAAACCTGGGGTCGCGCAGGGCTGCGGCCGCCGCCATCTCACTCACCGTTACCACCAGCGGCTTGATAGCCTCGACATAGCCGATACAGCCGCGCAGGCTGCCTCCCTTTTTGATGGTCACGAAAGCTCCACGATTCTCAGCCAGAGTGGGTGTAATAGCCTCGGCCGTCGGTCGCTCATCCCCGGACACCGCATGGATGATCACCTCGCGAGCCAGTTTGAGCAGATATTTCTTCTCCTGATCGGTCAAACCCATCCGTTCCCCCGGGTTCGAGGAATTAGTTCCGGCTTCTTGCTGCCGGTCGGGAACACCTAGCATTGCCGAGAGGTAGCCGACCACCCGGTCTTTTTCGCCTGTCACATCCCCTGAATTGGCCCTTGATAGAATACGTATTCCTGTGGCTGCCAGTCTCTCGCAGGCCATCATTACCGCCGCCATAGGCCCTCCCCCGCAGGCTTCCACCTCTCCGCTGCCCAGCGCCTGTAAAAGTCCGCGGTAATCGTAAGCTTCCACGTAAGCGATCAGCCGGCTGTCGATCCGGTTAGCCTGGCTATAGTCGTGAAAATGCGACAGATCGGTACTGGCGACCAGCAGCACGTCATCACGCCCACCCACAGCCGAGGCCAGGGCACCGGCCAATTCGGCAACAGCCGCCGGATCCTGCCGCCCCATGACTATCGGCACAATCTTTACCCCGGGGCCTAAAACCATCTGGATAAAGGGAAGCTGCACCTCCAGGGCATGCTCTGCAAAGCGTATCTGCTCATAGCGGTGGCCCTGATCGCCGCACCGCACCGAACGGTTCCGGGAGCCGGCAATACGTTCGGCCAGCACTGTATCGACTGCAAGCGTCCCCAGTGGAGTCCTGTAACCCCCTTTACAGTAAACCGAGGAGAACATGAACGGTTCCCGGTGCGAGGGGGATATCACCACCACGGCGGAGTAATCATAGCCGGATAACTGCTTATAACCGGCTGCCGCCACCGCACCCGAGTAGAGGTAACCGGCATGCGGACAGATAAGCCCCCTGGGCTTTACTCTGGGTTGGGAAAAGCTCGACTTTTCGACAAACTGATTAACGATCCGGGCCAACTGGAGCGAATCCCCGGGATAGAACATCCCTGCTACTGCCGGCGGCCGTATCTCCTCCGCAGATTTTTCAGCTTGGCAGGCTCCAGGTGAAACCAGCAACAGAGCCAGCAGCCCTGGGAAATATTTCCATTTTAATCTCATTGCCAGACCCCCGCTATTTTTTGACCGCAGTACTTACAATTCTCCCCATTAAGTGCTGTCTCCAGCACGGTGTAGCCCACGCGGCGCACCACCACCTTTTCGCAGGCCGGACAGCGCGTGGACTCTGTCTCGTGCCCCACTACGTTTCCCAGGTAGACATAGTTCAGCCCGGCGCTTCGGGCGATGCGCAAGGCCCGCTCCAGATGTCTGACAGGAGTGGCCGGCAGGTGTTTCAGGCGATATTGCGGGTGGAAGCGGGAGAAATGAAGCGGAACATCATCCCCGAGTTCTTGATGGACCCACGCGCAGAGCTCTTCGATCTCGGCCTCGGAATCGTTCAGCGTGGGGACCATCAGGTAAACCAATTCCAGCCACACGCCCTCATCGCGAATAATCTTCAGGGCATCCAGCACCGGGGCCAGCTCACCGGCGCAGACCTCCTGATAAAACTTCTCCCGGAAGGATTTCAAATCGACTTTAATCCCATCGAGCACCTTGCAAAGTTCGCGCAGGGGCTTTTCCAGGATATAGCCGTTCGAGACCATCACGCTGCGAATCCCGCGCTCGCGCGCCACAGCCGCGCAATCGTACATGTATTCATAGAAAACCACCGGTTCGGTGTAAGTATAGGCAATCGAGGGGCAGTCGGACTGAACCGCGTAATCCGCCACAGTCTCCGGCGGCAGGTAATACGCCTCCACCTGCTCCGGTCTTATCTGGCTGATCTGCCAGTTCTGGCAGTAGGCGCAGTCCATGTTGCAGCCTACCGTGGCCAAAGAGAAAGCCCTGGTGCCCGGCAGGAAATGATAAAAAGGTTTTTTTTCGATCGGGTCGGGATGCACCGTGCAGGGTGCGGCGTAAACATGGGTGTAATACTTGCCGTCCCTGTTTTCCCGCACCCCGCAATAGCCGCGCTCCAGATCATCCACCTGACACTTTTTGGGACACAGCCGGCACTCGATGCGTTTCGACTGAAGAGGCTCCCAGTAGCGAGCCTCCACCGGGGGGATTTGGTCGCCCGGTCGACGGTTCATCACGGCGGCCTTTGCTGGTGAGTGCCTGAGCGCCGCTGCAGCCAGGCAGATACCCTGGCAGAAAAAATCCCTGCGCGTTAATCTCATCTTAGACTCTCAGGTCCGTATGCGCGGACACCACGAAATATGAAAATAGAATTGAAGACTCCCCGCAGCAAGCCATTCAGCCTGCGCTTGCTATCCAATTCATAAGCCGGGAGTCAGTGGCTAGTTGTCAGTGGTCAGCCACTGCAACCGGTATTCCAGGCTCTGCATTTTTTATGTCTTGTAAATCCCCCTCATCCCCTCCATTTTCCAAAGGGGGCACAGGGCAGTAATGTCCGGTTAGGTTTTTGCATGTA
>CAZSTM010000379.1:3328-4613 GCA_964609635.1 uncultured Gemmatimonadales bacterium | reverse complement strand
AACTCGAAGAAAGCGGCCAGGCCCATCGCGCCGAATACATACTTGGCACCGGTCTGGCCGTGCTGGCCGGCCTTGACTATCTCGGCACAGGCTTTCGATTCGGGAAAAGGCAGGTTGGCCTCCTCCACCAGAGGCCGGCGCAGGATAATCACGAAGAGCACACCGAGGATACCGCCGACCATCATGATCAGGGTGCTGTCCCAGTAATTAAGGTCGTCCCAGACCCCGGCGATCATGAATGCGGGCAGGGTGAAAATCGCCCCGGCCACCAGGGCCTCACCGGCCGAGGCGGTAGTCCGGGAAATGTTCTCCTCGAGGATGGAGCCTCGGAAGACACGTAAAACAGCCATGGCCACTACCGCAGCGGGGAAGGTGGCCGAGACTGTCATGCCGGCTCTCATCCCCAGGTAAGCGTTGGCCGCGCCAAGGATTATCGCCATGAATATCCCCAGCAGCAGGGACTTGAAGGTTAACTCCTTGAGATCGGTTTCCGCAGGAACGAATGGCTTGAAAGGTTTTTCATTCATCGATGCACTCCCGATATTGGTTTATTTCCCCGTAACCCGGCTCCCCGGAGAGCCGGGAAACAGGTACCAGGAATCTCATCCTGAGAACTGTTCACGGACGGTCAGGAAATCAAAATAGCAAAGCCCAAGGCTCCAGCGCAAGGTTAAAAAACGCCGGTGTTCTGTTCAGTATAGGGAGACTTTTATCTGGAAGGAAAAGACGAGGGGCAAAAAATATTGTTTAAAAACATCCGTGAAGAGACGGGATGGAAACATTCCCAGAGGGGATTTTCTAAGGAGCCGGGCTCCGAAAAGGTTGAACAATTAGAGGGGCAGATCAAATTCGTTTGCTGCGGGTCATAAGGATTCGGGTTTCTGAAGCTGTTCGCTTTTTTTTTCTTCCAGCCCGCCGTCCATGAAATCGTACATTTTCAGTCCTTCTCCCTCCGGAGATTCCGGGAGCTTCTCCGGCCCCTTGAGCAGCCAGTCCATGAAAGCACTCAGTTCGCTCAGGTCTTCCTCGCTTAACTGGTGCATTTTGTTGACCAGCGGTCGTAGGTTTTCCTTAACGAACATAATGCCTGAAGGAAATCCTTTTTTAATTCGCATCGGCCTGCAATTTTAAAGAGTGTGCGGTAAAAACAGCAAAACTTCAATTGAAACTCCGTTGCTCGATCCTGACCGAACAGCCCCCCTAATGATTGACCTGCTCCAGTTGGCCCTGCCTGCGGTAGCTCCCGATAAACTCCTTGATCAGCTTATCCTGTTCTTCAACAAAG
>CAZSTM010000379.1:0-3318 GCA_964609635.1 uncultured Gemmatimonadales bacterium | reverse complement strand
CAGGTTTTCAAGCTCGCTCGAGCGGAAATGTACTATGGCTTCTCTGTTCAGGCCGTCGGCTGTTTCTCCCATCTTGGCATAAAGCAGGTCGCTGACTACCTTGATAGTGGAAAGTTTCTGTTCGAGTTGGGTCAGCAGGTCTGTAAATTCTTTCATTTAAAAAGCCTCCTGAAAAAATTTTCCACTTTCAGTCCCGGCGGGCAAAACCATGAAAAGGTCGGGCGGCTGAATGCGAGTTTCTCTCTGCAGGTACAGTGTTTAAGAAACTATTCCAGAGGCAGAAACTTCTGAGTGTTCAACTCCGCCCGATATTTTTCCAGAACCAGATCGATGCCTTCCCGTAAGTACTCGCTGATTGGGACCCGGGTCTTGGAAGACAAATCTTTAAGCCTTTCCTTTTGACTGACAAGTATATAGGTGGTGATCTGGGTCTTGCTTTCGGTCAACTGAGCCTCCTGGAAAATTGGGAAGTACAAACATTTAAATATATTGCATTATATTATCTTATTTCCATTTTGTCAATAGCTTTTATTCCCAGATTGTTCTTGAAAAACAACAGGCCATCAAATATAATTGTTACAAAATCCAGTAGTTGGGAGATAAGATACGGAATATTTTCACAATTTTTTCTCCGGAGGTTTTTCAGCTCCCTGCTCCTGAGTATCGCGTACACGCGAATCTATCGACTCTTACTCCTTTATTTTGTATTTACCAAACGTTGAGAGGAACGATGACCAAGTACAAGGCTTTTTTGATATTCGGGCCCAACGGTATCGGCAAGGGCACCAATGCAAAGGCGGTCGGGACATTGCCTGGCTATTATCATTTTTCCACCGGGGACATGTTCCGCGCTCTGGTGACACGGGTTAAGGACGGGTCGGCCAGCGAACTGGAGCGTCAGATCGACGGGATAATGAAAAGCGGCCGTCTGGTGGATGATGAAACCACAGTGCGCCTGACCCGGCAGAACCTGGAGAACCAGGTCGCCGAAGGCCGTATAAATCCCCAGACCGATTACCTGCTCCTGGATGGAGTGCCGCGTAACGTGGAGCAGGCGAAAATGCTCGAGGAATTCATCGAGGTCTGCGGGGTGCTGTACATTACCGCAGACAGAGAAGTGGCGGTGGAGCGGATTACCGGGCGGGCCCAGCTCGAAGGCCGCAAGGACGACCAGGACCCGGTGGCGGTCGGCAAGCGCCTGGATATTTTTTTCGAGAACCTGGCTCCGCTGCTTTCCCATTACGATCCCGCATTCGACAGGTCCCCCAACTATGACTCGGATGTCATCCATTACATCGACGCGGCCCGGCGGCCGGCCAAGGTGCTGCTCGATGTGCTGGCGTTTCTGCCTTAGTTGAACGATTTACAACCCGACCGATACTTAAAAAAGCCGTTCCCTGCCGGGGAGCGGCTTTAATTTTGATCGGAAGGATTAAGGATGCTTATCGCGGTTGGTTCAGGCCATTTTGGAGTCGAATTAGACTACCAGGTTTACGTGGTGTGTTTGGCCTGATTTGGCGGAAAGATCCTCCTGCTTTTTCACTCTCTTGAGATTTTTCTTCTCTTTTCTGCGGTAGGCGTCCTTCTGGGAAGCCTGATCTTTATCGAGGGGTTGGACCCGGTAAGACTGGCCGCTTTGTGGTATCTCATTTACCGCCATGAGGTTTTTCTCCCGTGGCTGGATGATTTATTCCGCTCAAGGGAACGTTGTGGAAACGCGCCGCCTTAGGATGAAAGTAATATTACTGATACTTAATATCGGCATAACCGCTTTATTTCTTTAGCGGCTGGAAACGCGTTGAAAGACCACGCTTCTAAGCGGCACATGGGTGTGAAGCCAAATTGTGCAGGCTTATAAGTCAAGCAATTTGAGAGGCTTGCACTTTCTTCTTTCGGGCAAGCCGTCATTGAAAAAAGACAGGAAGGCTTTTTTCAACACTCTGCTAGTGCAATAAAAAGTTTGATTTGAAGGGAAGAATTTTTAACCGATCTATTCCTAATTTAGGCTGTAGGCTATAGGCTGTGGGCTTTAGGCTTAATGTTAAAGGCTGTAGGCTGCAGGCTATAGGGCAACCCTGCCCAAGCCCCATGTTTTCTTACGCACCGGCGGTAGTGTGTGGGGACCTACAGCCCACAGCCTATAGCCTATAGTCTGTTTTTACAGGTTCACAAAATCTCAGTCATTTCATCTGTTCAAGTTACCATGCATTTCTAACATGTCAAAGCACTAGAAACAAGGGAGATATCATCTTTTGGGCGACCGGATGCCGTATTCAGGGCCTTGAAGTTTATGATACAGCATTGATTTCCTCAGACAGCGGGGAGCGTTGGAGGGATTTCAGCTACTGAGAAACCGGCGAACCATTTCAGCGCCGGATTCAAAGTTTTCCACCGGGAGGTCCGCCCCTGATTCGACCAGTTCGGCAAAGCTTACAGTGCCGGTGGCCACCGCCACGGTGCGTGCTCCGATAGCGCGGCCGGCTTCCACATCCCGCACCGTGTCGCCGATCACGAAAGTATGCTCCGGGGAAAACTCTCTCTGAAAGTGCCGGCAGGCGTTTTTGAAAGCCACTTCCGCCAGTTGCTTGCGACTGATCAGCTCTTCGCCGAAACCGCCGGTGGGGAAATACCCGGCCACTTCCAGGGTTTCGAGCTTGATATGGGCGCCCTCGGGCACGTTGCCGGTGAGCAGAGCCATATCGCCCAGCGAGCGGCAATGTTCGAGCAGCGGCCCCACACCCGGCAGCAGGGTCCAGCCCTGCGGGTTTTCGCTCTCGGCGCGCAGGTGTTCGAGGTATCCCTTCTTGAAGCGCAGCCAGTAGTCGGTAAGATCTGTTCCTGCTAAATCCGGCCGGAAAGTCTCGGCTATTTCCTGGAAAATCACCCGGTCGAGCTTACCGGCCATCAGCACTCCGTCCACCCTGCCCACCAGGCCCAGCACCTCGCGGCAGGAGCGGATGAAACTCCGCGAGCCCGCCCGGTTGGTAAAAACCAATGTGCCGTCAATGTCGAAAAGAAAAAGTTTCGGCTTGGAGTCATTCATTATGAATTCCGAAAATTCAGGACGAAGCTAAGGTAAAAAGAAACTTGTGGGCGTTTTGATTTAATCAAGATATTCGCTGATACACTGTACTCCCGGCGAAAAGCGCATCCCAGGAAAAAAGCTCTTCCTTGCCTGCTTTTAACTGAAGAAGAACAGATTTTTACCGGCTGCAATTTGTTGCAGGTGATTCCCCGGCAATCAGATGTTTTCGCCCAGCCTGCGCAGCCGCTCCAGGTCCATCCCCGGCCGGTAGCAGGCATCTATCACTGCTTGCT
>CAZSTM010000378.1:0-4614 GCA_964609635.1 uncultured Gemmatimonadales bacterium | reverse complement strand
GATATTCGGATCGGCACCGGCCGCAAGGAGTAATTGAGCAGTTGTTAAATGCCCTTTTTCAAACTCCCTCATTAAAATCGTTTCTCCCTGCTTGTCTCTGACATTCAGGTCGGCTCCCAGGTTGACCAGTTTTCCCACGGCATCCAGATGCCCTTTTGTCACTTCTCGCATCAGAGGCGTTTCCCCCTGCTCGTCCCCGACGTTAGGGTCGGCTCCCGCCTTACGTAGTTCTTGCAAAAGTGCCCAATCTCTTCTTTCCACTCCGAAATTAAAAGCGGTCCAGCCGTTCTCGTCCTTAGCATTCACATCTGCACCGATCGCCAATAAAATCTTAACCAAGGCCTTATTGCCTCTTTTTACCGCAAATCTTAAAAGTCCGGCTCTCATGTAGAACTTCCTTTTGAAATAATTCCCTTCAGGCAATGTACTTATTTCTTGAACTCTTTGTCCAGCCTAATTTGTGTAGTCTACTTTTTCCTTTTTAGACCCTTCTTCGGCATCCAACTAAAGATATTTCCGGACAATCTCGGTCAACTCCTGCATACGCTGAAAGTAGGTGTGTTCACCCAGTGTACGTTCCTGACCGGCCCGGGCAACGGCTTTTCTCTGTTCTTCGTGCTCAAGGTAATATTGAATTAGTTCCGCGCATTCATCATTGTCCCGATAAGCGATAACTTCCTTGCCCGGTTCGAACATTTCTTTCAAGTCGGGCTTCCAGTCCGTGATCAGCAGGGAGCCGACTCCGGTAGTTTCATAAAGCCTGCAATTGTTGGCATATGGAGGGATGTCGCCGTGATGATTAAGGGTGATTTTTGAATTACGAGATATCTGATACATCTGGACTCCCCAGGCTTGCCCCATATAATGATTGAGGATGGGTGAGTCAGAGTCCAGCTCCTCGATCGGCCGTCCCCATATTTTTAATTGATTAAACTTTTCACAGAGAGTTTCCAGCAATGCCACACGGCTGCTATGTTCCTTGAAAAAACTTCCGATAAAGGAAATATCAACAGCCGTGTCCCCGGATTTAAGAAAGGACAACACTTCCGGCTCAAAAGCGAGCCGCAAAAACGCAGTAGGAACACCCTGCCGGCGTAAATAATCGATTGTAGGTGGAAAAGAAGAAATGACCAGGTCATAACAGGTGTAGTCTTTTTGTTCGGAGAGCGGCATCGCCGGATGCTGCCCCACCAGGAGCCGCAGATAAGGTTTCATTTCCCGGAGGAAGCGGCAAGAGATGCCGTAGAGTGTATGATTTATAAGTACATCGGGCCTATAATGTTTTATTTGTGCGGCCAGAGTATCATAGAACCAATCAGGAGGTTTGCCCGCCCAACGTAATAGAGGACGAAAGAGTGGCTTCAGGCGGCGTAACATCGTTGAGGCGGCAGCTTTTCGCGCTTCCTGCAAAACAGTCGGTTTAGGCTGGGTCGGAGGAACAGGTTCAAAGTTTTTCAGTCCATGCTCCCGTGCCCAGGCTTTCTGCATGGGTTCATTATTGGTATGGACATCAAAAGCCTCGAACCCTAACTTGCACAGGTTCCTGGAATAAAAATCCGCCAGCCCGAAAAGGCTCTCACTGCGCACCCGCATCTGCTCTTTAAATGGCCGGCGTTCCAGGGCCGGATTCTGACTATATAGCCAGATGAGGAAATCCAGGTAGTCCATGTTGAGAATGAGAAAGCGCATGGCGAGCTATCCCTGGACATTCGAGAAAGGATTGTCCACTCTCAACATTTCCATTCCTTGAATCAGCTCATCAAGCCCTTGGTCGATAGTGACCTGGGTAGTGAAACCTATTTTGCGAATCTTTTTATAGGAAACCTCGTAGTCTCTTTTGTCCATATCCTCGCCGATTTCGGCGTAGTGAAGGTAATAGTCGATTTTCTTGCGGATCAGGTTGGCGACATCGTCTTTGGTGAAATTCATGGACTCATGGCCCACGTTGTAAACCTCATCGCGCATCTTGCGCAAGTGTCCAAGAGCAAACAGGAAAGCCCTCGCCATATCGCTGACATGGATGAAAGTCCGGCGAACGAGGCGCTCATAGACGATGAGCTGCTTGTTTTGTAGCGCCTGAAAAACGAAATCGTTGATCATCAGGTCCAGGCGCAGACGGGCTGAAAGGCCGAAAGCGGTGGCAAAGCGATAGACGACCACGTTGCCGGCTTCCAGAAGAGCCTGTTCAGCCGTGGTCTTGGTTCTGCCGTATTCAGTGAGCGGATTTAGGAGGGTTTTCTCAGTGCAGATCCCATCCACTTTGCCGTAGATGCTGCCGGTGGAGGCAAAAACAATCGTCTGCTCGGGGCGACGGCAGCGACAAAGGTTCCGGGTGGCTTCCACGTTGACCGCTTGCGCCAGTTCAGGAGACCTGAGGCAGGCGGGGTAGCCGACAATGGCCGCCAGGTGTATCACGGCGTCCATACCCTCCAGGGCCTTTTCGGCTACTTTCTCATCGGTCAGGTCGCCCTTGACAAACTCGAAGCGCGGGTTGATCACATAAGGCAACAGCGAAGGTATGCCGTACATCAAATTATCCACCACCCGCACCTTGTAACCCTCTTCCAACAACCTCGGCACTAAAACCGATCCCACATAGCCGGCACCGCCGGTAACCAGAACTTTTTCGACTTTCATCTTTTCTCCTCTTAATTATTTTTAAAAACGCTTGTCAGCGGTATCTTTGTTTGCCACATACCAGTCGATAGTCTTGCTGAGCCCTTCCTCCAGCCTGGTGGGGGGCTCCCAGTCCAAGGCGGATCTCATGCGTGAGATATCCAGGATCTTTTTCATCTGACCGTCCGGTTTCTCGGTGTTCCAGACCATCTCCCCCTCGAATCCGGTGATCTGATGGATCGTCTGAGCCAGTTCACGGATGCTGGTACCCCTACCGGTACCGATATTCATGGGCATTGTATCATTATAACCGGCGGTAGCCCGCAGGATTGCCTCTGCAGCGTCATCCACGTATAAAAATTCCCGAATGGGCCGGCCGGTTCCCCAGACTTCCACCTGTTTCGCCCCACTCTGTTTGGCTTCCACCCACTTGCGGATAAGCGCGGCCACCACATGGGAACGTTCCGGGTTGAAAGTGTCCCGCGGACCGTAAAGGTTGGTCAGGACCAGATGAATGGAATCGAAGCCGTATTCTTTTTTGTAAGCCCAGCCCTGGATCGCCATCATTTTCTTGACCAGACCGTAGTTCTGCACTGTCTCGTGCGGAATTCCATCCCAGAAATTCTCTTCTTTCAGCTCGCCCTCGAGATATCCCGGATACGCGCAGGCGGTTCCGATACCGACAAATTTCCGCACCTCCGCCCGGCGGGCGGCTTCCATCAGGTGGGCGCCCATCACCAGGTTCTCGTAATAAATCCTGCCCGGATAAAGCTGATTGATCCAGATACCCCCGTAGAATGCGGCGCAGTGAATAATTATCTCACTCGGGTAATCCTTGAACCACTGTTCACACATTCGCGGATCGGTAAAATTGTACTGCTCGATAAGAGGTATATGTACCTTGCAGTCCACTTCTTTCAGCCGGTCGACAATGTGGCTGCCCAGAAAGCCGATACCGCCGGTTACCGTGATACTCTTACCGGAGAAAAAATCCATCATTTCCCGCCTCCTTCTGTTGGTCCCACACCAAGCGGAATATATTCCGCTGCTTCCCCGAAATCCCTACCGTCAAATATACGCCAGCAGTCGATTAAGACCACCCGGGCACCCCCATGTTTCAAGTCTTCCGGGCGCAGAGCTTTGAATTCATCCCAGGGGGTGGTTACCACCAGGACATCGGCCTGGCTCGCGCACTCTGCCATTGATCGCGCGTAGGTTATATTTCCGGAAAGCTCCCGGCCGGCCTCCTCCATGGCCGCGGGGTCATAGACCGTCACCTGCAAACCCTCATTCAGCAGGGAATTCGCCAGCATCAGGCCCTGGCTTTCTTCAACGACGTTGGTATCGGGCTTGTAGGACAATCCCAGCACTCCCACCTTTCCGCCATCGGGTAGTTTCGACTTGATCTTGTTGACCATGCGGTGGATCTGTTCCCTGTTCATTTTATCGGTGGTTTCGGCCAGTTCGGCCGTAACCCCGAGCTGTCGCGAGGCGTATGCCAGGGCAACTGCATCACGCGGGAAGCAGGGCCCGCCGTAACCGAGCGCCCCTTTCAGGTACCTGGGACCGATCCTGGTGTCCAGGCCCAGGGCGTTGGTGACTACATCCACATCGGCGCCCGGCAGATTCTCGCAAATGGCGGACAGCATGTTGGCAAAGGTGATTTTTGTGGTTACGTAGGTATTCAGCGATACCTTCGTCAACTCCGCGTTGACCCAATTCATGCGGGCAATCGGTGGATCGTTGTCGCAGACTTTCTTGTAAAGGGACTGAAGATAATCACCCGAACGGGTGTCGGATTCACCGACAAGCACGAAATCAGGATTCAAAAAGTTTCGGATCACACTGCCCAGGGCGATGAACTCCGGGTTGTAGCAGAGGCCGAAGTCGGCGCCGCAACGTTTCCCGCTGCATTTTTCCAGGAGCTTACCGATTTTTTCCATGGAGCCCGGCAGCACCGTGCTCCTGGAGGTGACGGACAGCGGCACGGGCCTGGAC
>CAZSTM010000377.1:3664-4629 GCA_964609635.1 uncultured Gemmatimonadales bacterium | reverse complement strand
CCTCGTAGAACCGCGCTTTGGGCGTGTAGAGACAGAAACAGGTAGTTCTGAATCCCGGGGTGGAGGTCAGGCCGCGGCCCGGCTCCTCGATAAGGTTTCTCACCTCGGGGTTCCCGTTCGCCCACAATAGTTTGCCGGTCTTTGCATTAAGAGAGCCGATACGGGAATCCGGACCGTAGAAAAACACCTCTCCGTCCCCGATGACCATGGCTCGTGAATCGACCGGAGAGTCTTCCACATGCGTCCACAGCACTCTCTTCGTGTTGAGGTTATAAGCCAGGATGGTCTTTCCGAAACCCCAGGGGACCCGCTCCTGGTAGTAGCCGGTGCTGAGGTCATCCCAGCTCCAGGCCCTGGCCGGACTGCGCCTTATGGTGGTCTCCGGGGGATCCTTCTGTTCCCCCACCAGGGCGAACAGGACCCCTTCCTTGAGGGCCATCCATTTCCACTCCCCCTGGAGCTCCGGGATGTAGATCCTATTTTTCTCCCTGCCCGTTTCCGGGTCCAGCAGCAGGCAGCCGTTCTGCTCGGGATTGATCATATAGAAAGTGTTCCCGGTGGCGATAAAAGCCGAGCGATGCGCCAGGTAGCCGTCCGGGAGTTTGCGCCTCCACAGCTCCGTGCCGTTGTAACCGTTCCGCGCATGCAGGGTGTTCAACCAGGACTCCTCGCGCTGGTGGTGGGCGATGTGGCCCATGGCGGTAAAGATTCTTCCCCCGGCCACCGTGGTAACGGCGGGCATGGTTATGTAGTAGGGCAGCCCCAGGAATTGAGTCATGTAGGGGGCCCTGATGGCGGTGTCTTTGGAGACCGGGTTGTTGTCCGGACCGTGCTCCCAGTGGCTCCAGTCGGCCGCGCCTTTAAGGGGCGGCTTGATCACTACCGCCCAGTGTCCGATGTCGTCCTCGAGGCTCCGGCACTCGCATTCCCCGAAACTCGGGTGGGCGAGTGTAATATGGTGAATC
>CAZSTM010000377.1:0-3654 GCA_964609635.1 uncultured Gemmatimonadales bacterium | reverse complement strand
AGGTGCTCCCGACACCTTTAAGGCAGCCGATAACCGCCTTACCCCGGGGCCGGAGCACGCGCAGGAGCTCGGAATGAGAAAGCTCATCCAGGTCGCTCCCGGTAAGCTGCGCGGTAACTATCAGGTCCACCGTGTTGTCGGCGTAAGGCAGTTTTTTCAGGGGACTCTGAACAGCAACCAGGGCTCTGCCGTAGAGTCCCTCTTTGTCCGCCGACTTCCGAATCTCGGCCACCGCAGAGCCGCTCGCATCCAGGAGGTTGACATAGAAACCGCCCGAGCGGGCAAGCTCCAGGGCCAGCTCGCGGTTATCGGCGCCCAGCACGCAGCAGAGCCCGCGGTCTATCCCGGATATTTCGAAAAGGTGCGCGGCAACCGCAGGCTCAACGCGGCCCGGCTCCGTTGCGGCGGTCAACGCAGTGGCTCCCCACCCCATGACACAGCCTGTAAGCAAAAAAATCAAGGTGCGGAAGCGGAAACTTCTCCGGCGGTTCGGGGACATCGGTGCCTCCATGAAGAGTGATAAGATAAGAAAATCTTAATCGATCTCGTTTCCGGCAGGATGTCGGCGGGTGATAAGCTTCTCATTGCGGCAGGCCTCCCCTTGCGGGTGAAAGCCCTGTTAACCGAACCCGCCTGCGAGATGAAAAACTTACTCCAAAAACATTATAACCGACCGGAGCTGGAAAGTCAAAATAGTATTGCGTAAAAGTTTTGAGTACCGGCCGGAAGCACCGGTTTTCAGAGAAGATGACTCCAAAAGTTACCGGAAATAAAAAGGTGGAAAATCACCTTTGACTTGTCGGCCGGGCTGAGTTAATATGTTGCAAGATTGCCGCAAGGCAGAGATGTCGGCCGTTTATTCCCGAATATGGAGCGAGGCATGAAAAAATTTTTATTTCTGGCTGCCGGTAGTTTTATCTTTTTCACCTTTTGCGCACCACAACCCGTGAAAGAGGAAACCTCCCGCGGAATCTTCGAGATGCTTTACCTGCACGTCAAAAGCAAGATGAAAATCTCCTACGATTGCTCCGCCGGGGCGGCGCTGGTGATGCGTGACGGGAAAATCCTCTACGAAGAGTACCTGGGCACAACGCATAAAGGCCCGGATGCCGAGCCGGTAAATGCGGATTCACGCTGGCCCTACTTTTCGGTTTCCAAGGAATTCGGCGCAGGCGTTCTGCTCTCCCTGGTTTACGAGGGGCTGCTGGGTCTGGATGACCCGGTGGCCGAGTATCTCGAGTATTTCACCGGCCCGGGTCCGAAAGGAGGAGAATTCCTGCGGGAAAAGGTCACCCTCCGGCAGCTGGCCAGCCACACCTCCGGAGTGATTGCGGCCCGGCCGGCCGGTTCTGTGCAGGGTAAGGACCTGCCGCCATTCAGCAATGTTTCCCTGGAATTCGAGCCGGGAACCGATTTTCATTACAACGAGCTGGGCATGAAAATCCTGGGCCATATAATGGCAAAGGTCGGCGGCAAGCCTTACGAACATCTGCTCAAGGAGCGAATCCTGGACCCGCTGGGCCTGAAAACAGTGGCATACCTGCGCCCCGGAGACAACCTCTCCGGCGTGGTGCGCACTTTCGACGGACCCGACTCCTGCTTCAACAATTACACCGAACAACCATATCCTGGCTCCGGCCTTTACGGAAACATGAGAGACATCCTCCGCTTCGCCCAGCTCTGGCTCGATCATGGAAAGCTGGGCGAGAAGGTTATCTTCGACCAAAAACTTATCGAGCAGGCCTGGCAGACCCAGCTTCACGGCAACAAGCCCACCCCGGACACCGAATACGGGCTGATGTTCTGGCTCTCTCCTGAGGTGGAGGCCGTGTTCCTGGCCGGTGCCTCGCAGACCATCGCCGCCGTGCTGCCGGAAAAGAACCTGGTGGTCCTGATGGGCTTGAACCAGTACGGGAGCTCTCCCGGCTGGGGCAGGCCCCCGGAAGAGCATTCCAGCCTGGCCCGGGTGGGCCATGCCCTGGCGGAGCTGCTGGAAAAGTGACTGGGGATTTATTCAGCTTAATCCAGGCTTTGCCTGGTGCAATGACAAGTTTGATTTGAAGGGAAGAATTTTTAACCGATCTATTCCTAATTTAGGCTATAGTCTATTTTTGCAGGTTCGCAAAATCTCAGTCATTTCATCTGTTCAAGTTACCATGCATTTCTAACTTGACAGAGCACTAGCTGGAATTCCGCGCTTTTTTTCAGGGAACCGCCGGAGGATATAACTCAATGAGCGATGCCGCACTTTTTGCCGATCTCGAACGGGTGTTGACCGGCCGGGAGGCCGCGGTGGTAGGCTGTGCCGATTTGCGCGTTTTACCGGAGCGGATGCGAGACAGCCTGCCGGTGGGAGTCTGCATCGGCGTGGAGCTTACGCCCTCCATCGTGGCGGGAATTACCGGCGGCCCCACTAAAGCCTACGCCGGCGAGTATGACCGGGCTAACGCGCTCCTGCGGCGCCTGGTCGACGAGTGCGCCGCCTTCCTGCGCGAGCGCGGCTATCGCGCCTCAGGTTTCGAGCCTACCGAGTCAGTCAAAGACAATAAAAACCTCTCCACTGTCTTGCCGCACAAGACAGTGGCTACTCTGGCAGGCCTGGGTTGGATCGGCAAATGCGCGCTGCTGGTGAGCGAAACCCACGGCTCGGCGGTGCGCTACAACACGGTGCTTACCGATGCCCCGCTTCCGGTGGGCACCCCGGTGGTAGAGCCCAGGTGCGGAGATTGCGCCGCCTGCGTGGAGGCTTGTCCAGCGCAGGCCCCCTCGGGCCGGGACTGGCGGCCCGAATTGCAGCGCGAGGATTTTTTCGACGCTTTCGCCTGCCGCGACACCTCCAGAAGTCAGGCCCGCAAACTGGGGCTGGACCACACCATCTGCGGCATTTGCATCGCCGCCTGCCCGTTTACCTGGCGTTATCTGGCCCGCAGCGGGTGTCCGGCTGAATAAATGCGCCTGAACGAGGTTCAGCATAATCACCCTTCCCCCCCTCCACCCCCCCGTAGGAGCGAGGCATGCCTCGCCCGCAGCCCGATCAAACCCGGATCATTTATTCAAAATTATAGATTTATTTTCCTTACCGTTCGGAATCACGGATTGCACGGATGAGGCACGGATTGCACGGTTCCCTTCCGCCCGGCGGAAAACACGGGGTATGGTGCGGGGCTATGACGTGAAATCAAATCTTTTATCTGGTTTTCTCGTAATTTGCGGATTATATTCTCTTACGAAAGACATCCTGTCCACCGGGAGAAACAATGTCCGCCCCTTCCAAAGTCCTCAAGCTGGTCGAGCGCTTTACGGACAACCTGCAGGCCTACAAACAGGGACATTATAAAGAGACCGAATTACGTGTCGAGTTCATCAATCCCTTATTTCAAGAGCTAGGCTGGGATATTTATAACAAGCAGGGCTATGCCGAGGCCTACAAGGAAGTGGTGCACGAGGACGCTATCAAGATCGGCCAGGCGCACAAAGCCCCGGATTACTGCTTCCGAGTTGGAGGTAACCGTAAGTTCTTCCTGGAGGCCAAGAAACCCTCGCATGACATCAAGCACGAAATCCACCCCGCCTATCAGCTTCGCCGCTACGCCTGGAGCGCCAAGCTCCCCTTGAGCATACTCACCGACTTCGAGGAGTTCGCGGTCTACGACT
>CAZSTM010000376.1:0-4639 GCA_964609635.1 uncultured Gemmatimonadales bacterium | reverse complement strand
TCTTGCTCCCGTTGTTTCTCGGCTTGTATTTCTGCGCGAGAATAGACCCCGGCGGTCCTTTCTATTTTTTTTCGATTCTTCTTCTGGGAATAATGACCGCCATGCCGTTATTGGAAAAAACGTCTTTTAATAAAACCGGTTTTCAACAAAAAATGAACGACTATGACCCTCCGCTGACAAACTGCCCGTTCTGCGCATCTGATATGCTGGTTTTCTTTGACGAAGATTTCAGGGGGAATAAGATCAGCCGTTGTCTCGACTGCCAAGTCAAGTTCATGAACCCCCGGTACAGCGATGAGTATCTGTGCGATTTCTACAGCAAATATATCACTGTCGGAAAAAGCCAAGAGGAGTTGGAGGATCTATGGAAAGAGGCCCTGACGGCGGGTCATAATTTCTACCTGTCGCTGGTCGAGAGGTATGTGCCGGCAGGGAAAATGCTTTCGGTGGGCTGCGGCTCCGGAGTGGAGCTGGAGGCCGCCCGGAGCAGGAACTGGAAGGTGGAGGGTTATGACGTGGATGAAGCCACTGTCGCCGGATTAAGAGACAAATTGGGAATAAATATCTCCTGCGGTGATTTTCTCGACTCGGGATACCGGGGCGAAACGTACGACTGCTGTTATCTTCACCATGTGCTGGAACATCTGAAGAACCCGCAGGATTATCTGGGAAAGATTCAAAGCATTCTCAAGCCGGGAGGTGTGTTGTTCCTCGCCTGCCCGAACGTCGTTTCTCTTTCCAACTCGTTCAAGACCTTTCTGGGCAAGGTGAATCTGAAAAAAAACCGGGGCAAGCACTACGATACCAACCATCACCTGTTCTATTTTTCGCCGTGGGTCTTGAAAAGAATCCTCGAGCGGTTTTTCGCCTTTTCGGTCCTGCTCATCAGGAACGGCCATCACGTACGGCCCTCTCAGTCGAGATTAAAGCGATTTTTAATGAGAAATTTCACCGAGATTTTTCCCTGGAAATCGAGCTTTGTTCTCATAGCCAGGAAAAATTAATACCCGCGGCCTGCCGCGGGATATGGCGAGGCGTAGCCCAATAAGGCGGCATATGGAAACTCGTAAGTTTTTTACAGCACATGGCCTTTTGGCCGACTGCACTCATCCGGACCGAGTGAAACCAACGCCGGGAGCCTCCCAATGGTTTACCTGACTGGAAAACAAAAGTTGGCGGTGGTTCTGCTCTGCGCTCTGGCCCTTATCGGGGCGGGGGTTCGCCTGTTTCTGGTCGAGGGCGGCGGTTCCCGCCGGAGGGCCCGTGACCTGTCGGCCGCTGACTCGGCGGTGGTGGCGGGGCTTACCCGTAAGCTGGCCGAATATACCGGACCGGTAAGGATCAACGCTGCGAATGCGCGCGCACTCGAGCGCCTGCCCGGCGTAGGGCCGCGGCTTGCCGCACGCATTATCGAAGAACGCGCCCGGGGCGGCCCCTTTGGCGGACTCCAGGACCTGGCGGCCAGGGTCAGGGGCATCGGGCCGGCCACTGCAGCGCGCTGGGAGGGGAGGATAACTTTCAGCGATTCAGCCTCCGGGGGAGAAAAATGAAAGCCACCCTGTTTATTGTCGAGGATGATATCAATACCATCGAGCTGGTGAAAGAGATATTCGCCGATGAGGACTATGAACTACGCTGCTTCACCTCTCCGCTCGAAGCCCTGGACGAGCTGAGCCGGGAAGGCCTGCCGGATTTGATTTTGACCGACCTGATGATGCCGGAAATGGATGGGATTGAATTACTGAGCCGGGTGCGCGGGGTGAGCCCCCAGCTGCCGGTTATCATGATGACCGCGCACGGCAGCATAGAAACCGCGGTGGAAGCGCTAAAAAAGGGCGCCAGCGATTATATTCCCAAACCGCTCAATTTCGAGGAGCTGATCCTGGCGGTTTCGAAAACCCTGGAATTGACCCGCCTGCGCCGCCGGATCGAGGGCTTGAGCAGGGATGAG
The DNA here is from genome assembly GCA_964609635.1 of uncultured Gemmatimonadales bacterium. Taxonomy (GTDB): domain Bacteria; phylum Gemmatimonadota; class Glassbacteria; order GWA2-58-10; family GWA2-58-10; genus JAFGTO01. The sequence goes on along the minus strand of CAZSTM010000376.1, from coordinate 2,688 downwards.
CGCAGCCGCTACAAGCCTGCAGCCTTGATGGGCGAGCACGAACTGATGAAAAAAGTGCGTAACCAGCTTATCAAAGTGGCACAGGCGCAGACCACCTGCGTTCTTCTCCTCGGGGAAAGCGGCACCGGAAAGAACCTGGCGGCTCGTATTATTCACTACAACAGCCCCCTGGCCGAGGGCCCCTTTGTAGAACAAAACTGCGCCGCCGTACCGGCCAATCTGCTCGAAAGCGAGCTTTTCGGCTACCGCAAAGGGGCGTTTACAGGTGCGGTGAGCGATAAGCTGGGGATAATCGAGCAGGCGGACGGAGGCACTCTTTTTCTGGATGAAATAGGGGAAATGCCCCTGGAGCTTCAGTCCAAGATTCTCAATTTCCTGGAAAGCCGCCAGCTCCGCCGTCTCGGCGAGGTAAAAACGCGTGAGGTGAACCTGCGCCTGATTACCGCCAGCAACCATGACCTGGATTCCGCCGTGGCCGAGGGCTCGTTCCGCCGGGACCTGTTTTTCCGCATCAATGTCGTGCATTGCAACCTGCCGCCCCTGAGGGAACTGGGAAACGGTGTGCTGGCTATCGCACGAAAGCTTATCGACGAGTTCAGCCGGCAGTTCAACAAGCATGTCACCGGTATCAGCCCCCGGGCCGAACAGATGCTGCTGTCCCACGACTGGCCGGGTAATGTGCGGGAACTGCGCAATATAATCGAGCGGGCCATGCTGTTCTGCGAGACAGAACGCCTCGAGGCGGATGACATCCTGCTCACCTCCGGGGCCGCCGGCCGTAAAAGCGAGTCGGGCGAATTCCGTATCCCGGCCGAGGGCTTCAAGTGGGAAAAACACGAACGGGAGGTTCTATCCCAGGCCCTGGAGCGCTGCGGCAACAACCGGTCGAGAGCCGCCAGGCTGCTCTCGATGTCCCGGGACACCTTTATCTACCGTCTGAAAAAATACGGGCTGACTTAAAAGGTTCGTGAAAAACAAAACTTTGAAGCGGTGTATGGATGTACCGCCAAAAAAGCGCAGATTGTTAACTCAAGCAATTATAAAGCCTTGCCCGAATCCATTTCGGATAAGAAATCGGTGAGAAATACCCTCCCGGCCTTTTCCACCCGTCTTTAAAATCTTCCGGCTCACCCATGCGCTTTTCCCCGGCAAATTTCCAACAGTAAATCTTTTAACCGTAAATTTCACCCGGCAGAAGGCAAAATTACCCCCGGATAAGGCTTTATACTTGATTTCTGCGCCGACTCGGGGTAAAATGATGAGGATATTCAAGAGGAGAATAAATGGAAGATGCCAAATTAAACGAGCTGCTCCAGGGTCAACAAAGCCAGATCGATAAGCTCGAGCAGCAGTTGAGTTTTTTCTCCAGCCTGATCGATGTGAGCATTATTCTGAGCTCCACTTTCCACCTGGAAGAGCTGATCCGCCGGGTGCTGGAAACCTCGCAGAGGGTGATGAACTCCGAGGCCAGCAATGTGATGCTGCTCAACCGGGAGACAGGTCTTCTGGAGTGCAAGGAAGCCCTGGGCGCAGTGAGTGATAAACTCAAGGGAGTGTTCACCCTGGAACTGGGGCAGGGCATCGCCGGCTGGGTGGCCAAACACGGCAAGCCCCTGGTGGTGCCGGATACCAGCAAGGATGACCGTTTTTTCTCCGGGGTGGATTCCCGGACGGGGTTCGTTACCAAGTCCATCCTGGCCTCGCCGCTTATCGCCCAGGGAAAAGTTATCGGGGTGGCCGAGGTAGTCAACCGCATCGATGGAAAGAGTTTTAACGAGGACGATCTGAAACTTTTCGAGACCTTCTGCCGGGGTGTGGCGGTGGCCATCCAGAATGCCCAGATGCACCAGCGTCTGCTGGATAACCAGCGAGTGGAGCAACAGTTGGAGATGGCCTCGATCATCCAACAGGACTTCCTGCCGCGCAAATTCTCGTTGAATATCCCTGAAAAGCCTTTTGAAATAGCCGCCGGGAACCTACCCGCCAGTATGGTCGGCGGCGATCTTTACGACTGCATCGAGTTGCGCAAGGACCTGCTGGGATTTACTATCGGAGATGTCTCCGGCAAGGGCGTTCCTGCCGCTTTATACATGGCGCGCCTGATCAGCGATTTCCGTTTTTACGCCCACCAGTTCGAGGACCCCGGGCCTACGATGCAGATTCTTAACACAATGCTGACCGAACGCAGCCGCCGCGGCATGTTTGTCACCATGATCTACCTGACTCTAGATATCGACCGGGGAGTATTGAGGTATGTCAACGGGGGACATATCCCGCCGCTGTTTTACCGACAGGCCGGCAAAGAAATAACCCGCCTGGACGGCGGCGATGGCATCCCGCTGGGTATCCTGAGCCCCACCGTTTTCAACGAGGAACAGGTGGACCTGGAGCACGGGGACACCCTGGTTCTGTTCTCGGACGGAGTGCTGGATGCAAAGAATTCAGCCGGGGAGAATTTTACCGTGGAAAAGCTGGAACAAACAATTCGCGGCAGGTGGAGGAGCACCGATGACCTGGTTTCGAAGATAATCTCCACGGTACATAAGCATACCGGCGGTCAACGTCAGTTCGATGATATAACCATCATGGTGTTTAAATGGCGCTAGAAGCGTTTTTTTAACACTCTACCAGTGCAATGACAAGTTTGATTTGAAGGGAAGAATTTTTAACCAATCTATTCATGTTCTA
>CAZSTM010000375.1:0-4650 GCA_964609635.1 uncultured Gemmatimonadales bacterium | reverse complement strand
TTGCCGGAATATATACTCTGTTCACCAACAACCAGCAACTCTATCACTTGTTGCGCAGAAGGCCGCGCAAGTCTCCGGCTGTCTTTTTGCTACTTCTATTTTCATCTAAAATCAATCATCCAAAAGTTCGGCCCCTGCTTCAGTCAAGGGGCTTTTTTCATAATTACTCCTGAGGATGAATCTCTTTTAGCCTTGTCCGCAACCAGCGAAATAGTGCGAGTCCCACCGTCGTATTCAAAGGTGACAGCAGTGGCCGTGATTTCAATGATGGTTTCCGAGCCAAGCTGGTCGCCGGTCTTGTATGCCTTACCGCCGATCAGCGCATGGTAATATCCGCTCGCCCGGTCCATGATCAGCCCGGTGAGCCTCACTTTCGGCAAGGCTGCTATCTTCGACTGCTGCCCTGAGCCCGGTTCTTCTTCGAACAACTCGCCGGCTGCGACTAGCTCTATCTCCCTGGGTGTAAGGAAGGGGTTACGGCCCACGGTGTCCGGCCATTGGACCCTTTTCAGAGTCGGCTCAGTCTCCGGGGGCGCGGCCTGGTTTTCGGGGGTGACGGGAACCGCAGGCGCTCGAACGGTTTCGCTCGAGGCTGCCTGCTCATTTCGAGCGGGCCTGAGAGACTGGATTGCAGGCCTGGACGGCGCGGATTTGAAATAGTTAATCCAGTTGAAAACTCCGAACACCAGGCCCGCCAGGGCCACAACTCCTACGATGATATGTTTGGCTTTCATGGCAGCTTACTCGAAGACTCCGTTAATGTGAAAAGTCGCCTGGTCGCTTCCGCCGCCCGGATTGGTCAGGATGATCTGCCTGTCATCCCCGTAGGCGGAATAACCGCAGTCAACCCTGACTGTCATTTGTGTGGAGCTGATCCAGTTTACCTTGTCGATGGTCAGCGGGGACCCGCTGGTTGTGGCGTTGATACCGTTCAGAAAACCGCTTCCCGTAATGGTTACTGTGAGATTTTGCTTATTGCTGTTCCCATTGTTGGGGTTGAGCTGGGAAATATCGGGCGCTATGGCGACCACGCTGAAAGTTGCTTCGTCCATCTGAGCGTCCGGGTTGGTGAGCCTTATGGTGCCCGCTCCGGTGGGAGCAGAACCGGAAACCGTGATATTGACCTGCACCTGGGAGGGGTTGACATAGGTTGTCGAGTTACGGGTGATACCGCCGTTACTGAAAGTCACCGTGGGAGGATTCCCGAAGTTCTGTCCCTGGATGACTATTTGCCGGTTGGTCTCGCCCTGCTGTACCTGGTTCGGGATTACCGCGGTAATAATCGGGGCGGGGTCCTGGCCGGCAGCCAGTACCTGGAACTTATTCAGTCCCGTTCCCCATTGACCGTCGGGATTATCCACGGTGACATTGCGCCAGCCTGTAGAGGCGGCAAGATCTATATCGACACTGATCTCCAACTGGCTGGCGCTGTGGAATGTCGCCGGCACGGTCAGCACGGTGATACCGGTACCGCTGAAAGTAACCGTGGCGCTGTCCTGGAAATTCGAGCCATCGATAGTCAGGCTGAGGCCGGTGTCTTCCTGGTTGCCGGAGCTTGGAGATACCGCGGTTACTACCGGGGCGACCGGACCGCCTCCCCCGCCTCCCACCTTCGGATCGAGCGAGTCTGCATCGATTTCATTCCGCACTCCGTCCCCATCGATGTCCGGGTCCATGTTGTCGGGAATCCCGTCGCCGTCCTGGTCCTCCAGCCGGTCGGGGATGCCGTTGCCGTTCAGGTCGGTGTCCAGGCGGGTCATGTAGTCGGCGTCTTCAAAGCTGACTGTCAGCCTGGTGGTGGAGCCGGCCAGGATTACGGCCTGCTCCTTATGGGTGGTCGGCCCATCCTGTCCACCCAGGGAAATTTTGGTCGCCATAACCGTAACCACATGGCTTCCCTGGTGTATGGAATCGATAGTGAAATTAAAATCCGAGGTACTGAAAGAAAGGTTCGTACTGATCGGAGTTCCGTTGTTGATATAGGAAAGGCTTGCCGTGACATCCTCGGTGTCGGCGTCGGTTATCAGGCGCCCGTTGATGAAGACCTGCATTTCCAGGTTGCCCCGGTAAGTAGTCAGCGCGTTTTCCGGGTAGAACAGATCGTCCCCGGCACCCAGATCATCCACCCTGTTCGGGCCGAAACCGCGAACCTGGATAGGGACGGTGTCGAGCACATAGTCCGAGCCGTAGACATCCTGGAGTCCCATGTCGCCGCCCAGCGACAGGTAAGGCCCGTTCCAGGTCGTCCCCCCCAGTCCACTGCCGTCAATCAGCTCACTGGGAGGGTTCGGAAGACGGCCCATGTCGCCTACGAAGCCGAAATAATCCTCGGCCGGAACTCCCATGGCGGCCTCGTATATGGCCTGCATGTCCTGTACCATTCTGGTGTAACGGGCCTGATCGAGACGGTTGAACACCACCGGCACTATCGCCCCGGCCATTATGGCTATGATGGCTATGGCCACGATCACTTCGATCAGACTGAAGCCTTTTTTATCTTTCATAACCACCCCCTGCACGTAGGATACCGCTCAAGTTACGGGAAGCCTCGCACTCAATGCGCTATCTGCTGCAGCGAGAGCATGGGAAGAAGAATCGAGAGCACCACAAAAAGGACCACCGCGCCCAGGAAAATTATGATTGCGCCCTCGAGGGTGGTCATCATCCGCTTGACAGTAATCGGGACTTCGCGGTCGTAGTACTGGGAAACTTTGCTCAAGGTCTCCTCCAGGTTACCGGTCGTCTCACCGATGGTGACCATGCGTACAACCATCGAGGGAAACTCTTTGCTTTCCCTGAGCGCACCGGCCACCGTGTGGCCCGTGCTCACCTGGAGACGGGCCTTGCGGACCACCTCGGCCAGCACGGCGTTGCCGACCACCCGCTCCACTACTTCCAGGGCGTTGAGGATATTCACTCCGGCGCCGAAAAGAGCAGCCAGGTAGTGTGCAAAGCGGCTGAGTGCGATTTTGCGCACCAGATTGCCGAAGACCGGGATACTCAGTTTCGCTTTGTCTATCATCAGCCGGCCCTGGGGAGTTTTGTTCGCGGCGCGTAGGCCGATATAGGCGGCGATGCCGCCGGCAATCAACAGCCACCAGAAGTTCTGGAAAAAGCCGCTCAAGGCGATAACAATCCTGGTGGGCAGAGGCAGTTCTATATCGAAAGTGTCGAACACGCCCAGGAACCGGGGCAGGACAAAGGTAAACATGATAGCGATCAATCCCATTACCGCGCAGAGCACAATCACCGGATAGGTGGTGGCCTGCTTGATTGTGCCCATCAATTCCTCCTGCCATTCGAGGAAGGCGACTATCTCTTTCAACACCTCGTCTATGCGCCCGGTGGCTTCGCCGCTTCTGAGAACTGCGATGTAGAGCTCGCTGAAAACTTCCGGGTACTGGGCGAAAGCATCCGAAATACTGCTGCCGTCCTCGATACTCTGCCGCAGGTTCCGGATCACCTGGCTGAACCGCGGGTTATCCGTCTCCTCGACCATGTCCTCGAGGCCCTGCAGGAGCGGCACCCCGGCCCCGATGACCGTGGACAGGTGCACGGTGAAAGAGATCAGCTCGGCCCGCTTGACCTTGGCCCGGACGAGGCGTTTTCCCCCGGCATGGGCTGTCCCGGCGCCTGAGGACGGGCTTTTCTTATTAGTGATTTTTGAAGATATCAGGTACAGGCGGCGATTCTCGAGTTGAACCTCCAGTTCATCCTCATCCTCGGCTTCCAGTGTACCCTTGATCGTCTTGCCCTGCTCATCGCTCGCCTTGTACTGATAAAGCGCCATTCATCCAAACTCCCGGAAGATTCGGGCTCGCTCAGGCTCGAGCCGGCCCGGGCTCCTCCAATTTTTCAGTTGCCGGCATAGGTAACCCGCAAAACTTCTTCGATACTGGTCTCGCCGTTTACGGCCTTTATCAGGGCATCGTGCAGCAGGGTCATCATTCCTTCTTCGACAGACACCTGCTTGATCTCCGGCCCGTCCGTCCGTTCGAGTATCAACTTTTCAATGCGGGGGGTGACATTAAGAATCTCATAGATCGCGCACCTGCCGTGGTATCCGGTACCGTTGCAGAAGGCGCAGCCTTCCCCTCTATAAAACTTATACTTACGGTCCTTGGTATCGAGGCCCAGCTTGCGCAGATCTTCATCCGTGGGTTGACATTCGGTTTTGCACTTGGGGCAGATCTTGCGGATCAGCCGCTGGGAGATAACACAGATTACCGAGCTGGAGACCAGGAACGACTCGATACCCATATCTATCAGGCGGGGAAAAGCCCCGGATGAATCATTGGTATGCAGGGTACTGAAAACCAGGTGGCCGGTCATGGCCGCCTGGGTGGCGATCTCGGCGGTTTCCGCATCGCGGATTTCGCCTATCAGGATCACGTCCGGGTCCTGCCGTAAGATCGACCGCATACCGGCGGCATAGGTAAAGCCGGCCCTGACATTGATCTGGGCCTGGCGGATCATAGAAATCTCGTATTCCACCGGGTCTTCCAGGGTGACTATCTTGCGGTCGGAATTGTTGATAAAGCTCAGCGCGGCGTACAGGGTGGTAGTCTTTCCGCTGCCGGTGGGTCCGGTGACCAGGATAACGCCGCTGGGTCGGGAGATGGTTCTTTTGAACAGCTCCAGGTTCTTGGG
>CAZSTM010000374.1:0-4651 GCA_964609635.1 uncultured Gemmatimonadales bacterium | reverse complement strand
GCATCTCATGGTAAAAATTAACCATCTCCTGATCGTCACGATTCATGTAATCGATTTTAACCCCGGCCACACCCCATTGTCGATAAAGCGGGAAAGCCTGGTCCATCTGCTTCTGGACATTTTTCCAGTGGAGCCAGAGAAATATTTTCACTCCCAGAGAATCCCCGTAGCTCACCAGTTCCTCGACATTCAAGTCCGGTACGGTGGTGAGGATATCCGAGTCCTCTGCCCTGTAGTCTCCATACCACCCGTCATCGATCAGGCAATACTCCAGACCCATCTCAGCCGCAAAATCCAGATAATGTTTGTACGTCTCATTGTTGATCTCACCTACTATCGGTTGGTTCCTGCGTTTACCGACCACCCTGCCGCTCCACCATTCCCAGGCGGCTTTGCCGGGAGTAATCCATGAGGTATCCTTGATCTTACTCGGTTCGTTCAGGCAAAGGAGCAGGTTCGACTCGATCAGTTTTCCGGGAGAATCGGCGATCATGATAACCCGCCAGGGAGTGGTCAACGGAATTTCACCCTCGACCTTGGCTTCCTTTTGGCCGAGAACCGGCACCAGGGCGACTGACAGGTCGAGAGGGATATCGCGGTGAGAACTCAGGTAAGCGGCCGCGTAGTCGGTGAGGGCCGCCTCGGTGATGCAGATCGCGGGACCCTCCTCGGACACTGCCAACAGCGGCAGGGCTAATATGGTTTCCCCGGCCACTTCGGAAAGTTTGATCTTGAAAAACGGGGATTCGTAGTTGTGCTGGAGCCTGGCAGGAATCAGGGCATAGATGTCGAGGTCCTCGGTGAAATAAAACCCGGTCAACTCATTGGTAACCGTATAGTCCTTCAGGAAACCCAAGTGCGAGGCTGAGGGGAAACTGATTTTCGGCTCCTGTTCGGGAAAGTAGTAACGAATGGCCACACCCTCATTGTAAAGCCGAAAGATCAGGTCCACATCTTTGGCAGGGATGGTTTTCTCCCGCAAGCTGAGTGTAAGCTGATTGTACTCGGCCCTGACTTTTGCCTGTTTGCCGAGTGGTGTGTCAAACTCATCCACGCCCGAGGTGTTGTTTACGCCCTTAATGAGCATATTGCCGACCAGAACGCCGTCTTCGCCGAAATTAAATCCCAGCGGCGAATCTCTCAGTAACTGTTTACCGTCAACGGAAACATTGTAGTACATATTTTTGCTCAGCGGATACGGCTCTTCCAACTCCTTAAGCTCGAAATTCAACTCGATGCGGCCGTCCGGACTTTTTACGGTAAATACTCCCTCCTCATAATATTTACCGCAGGAGACTGCCAGCAGCGCGATAATCACCAATACAGCCGAGGTGGCGGCCAACCTCTTAACCATTAAAGACCCCCTATGCCTTATGGAACGATTTGAATTAACCAAATTTTAATCGAAAATTTAAAAATACCGGCTGAAAACACCTTCCAGCGGCGCAAAACCGTTAGAAAAATCCGAATAAAATATATAACTTAAAGTGCCTTGAAAAGCAATATTTTAATATTTACTTTTACCTGAATTCCGCCTGATACTCACCCACGGCAGCCGGTCGAGTTAAGACACGGCACCTCACCACCGGGTTTCACCGCAAGCCGGTGACTTTGAGACGCACCATGTAGACATCCGGCCTTGCGGTAATAAACAGGGTCTGCATCCTGTCCCCGCCGAAACAGCAGTTGGTCGGCCATTCGGGAGTCAGCACCTTGCCCAGTAATTTTCCCTGCGGCGAGAACACCTGCACTCCATCACGGGCTGTCACATACAGCCGGCCCGAATTGTCTACACACATGCCGTCCGGAGAACCGGGCGAGATTTCCGCGAAGACGCCGACCTCCGAGAGGCTGTCGCCCTCGATCCGAAAGTGCCTGACTTGATGGGGCCTGCCGCTGTCCGCCACGTACAGTATTTTTTTATCCGGCGAAAGGACGACACCGTTCGGACGGTGGAAATCAGCTATCATAGCCCGGGGCTCTTTCTTCCCGGGGGCCAGGTAAAAAACGAAGCAGGCGGGCTGTTCCTGCTGTTCGGGTTTAATACCGTACGACGGGTCGGTGAACCAGATGCCCCCATCGGCGGCGATAGCCGCATCGTTGGGGCTGTTCAGGGCCCGGCCCCGGTAGCTGTCACAGAGGGTGGTTACCGGCCCCGGGCCATGGCTTACGCCGACCCGCCGGTTTCCGTGCTCACAGCTTAGCAGGCGGCCGGCTGCATCGAGGATCAGACCGTTGGAGTTCCCGCTGGGGCTGCGCCAGACAGAGAGAGTATCCTCCGGTGACCAGCGATAGATAATATTCGCCGGAATGTCGCTGAAAAGCAGGTAACCACCTTTTCCATCCGCCGAATCGATCCACACCGGCCCCTCGGTGAATTCCAATCCTGTGGCGACCGCCGCTACACGGGCATTATTGTCCGCAACCTCCTTGAACTCAGGGCTGATAAATTCCAGGCCCTGGGCGACCAGCGGCGAAAACCACAGTAGTATAGTCAGCACGGATATGAGAGCCGGATTTCTCATGAAAAGTCTCCTTTCCAGTTAAAATTGCGTTACCAGTCTTCAATCCGCCGGAAACAGAATTCCCGGGGATTATTTCTTCCGGTGAGTTTCCAGCCAGGCGATCGCAGCCTCGGGAATCCCCTCGTGAGCGCCGTCGAAAATGGTAACCCGCGCCGGGCCGGCGCTCCTTCGAAAGAGAACCTTCTTCCTGCCGTAGAAGGAATCTTCCTCGGCCTCCGCCCTCAACCGTGCCGGAACCGACGCCCTGGTGACAAAATAATTTATCTGCTCCGGTGTCAAAGATTTTTCCGGCATCCCGTTGGCCTCGGCCAGCATGTTAAAGGCCAGCAGGCTCTGGCTCACCGGCACCGATCCCTCGTGCCCGTCCCGAATCCCGGCACAGATCTCCACCGGCAGCCCCGCCGCCTGATGCAGCACGGGCAGCGGCGAACGCAGCCTGTACTGGGCATCGACCTGCGGGCCGCCGTCCACCGGCGGACCGCCGCAGCCGGCTTCCATGTCGTTTATATATTTCATGTTTCCCCGCTCGTAGCATTCTCCGTACCACAGGGACAGCAGGCTGATCGGGACCCAGGCCGAGGCCGCGGCCCAGAGTTCCGGGTGGCGGGCGGCGGTGAGCAGGGTCATGTGCCCGCCGCCGCTGGCTCCCACCAGGTAGATGCGGTTGGTATCCACCTCGGCGTGCGCCCTGGCGTAGGCCACAGCATCCAGGATGTCCGCAGTGGCGGCGGGGCTGCCGGTAGCCAGCGGATTGTTGTTGGGACCGCGAAAATCAGGATGCACGAAAACCCATCCGCGCTCCTCGGCCAGTTTAAAGTAGGGTATGCTTTCTGTCTGAAGATAATCGCCGCTCCAGGTGTGAAGAACCACCAACAGAGGGGAAGGACCGCTGCCGGGAGGTGGGGCCTTGAAAAGAGCAGGCTGCGGCGTGCTGTCATAACTGCTGACAATTGTTACCCGCTCCACCGTCCGAGGCCAGCCGGGCACATTTTCTCCCTTCGCCAGCGATGCGGAAACGGCCTCCGGCTGCCCCGGTCTAGATTCTAAATTTTCTTCCGGCCGCGACTCGGTTGCACTGCCACAACCGGAGCCCAGAAACCACAACACCAGCGCGCCTGAGAGAATTCTTTTCATGGCTGCTATCTCTTTCCTGCCTTTGAGCTTTCGTCGTTGAATCGAACGAGTTGATACAGCCGTTGACAATAATATGCCAAACCAACTCCTTTGACAAGAAATCCGGCAAGATACCGTAAAAAATCGAGCTTTACTCTTTCCCTCCGGCCGGCTGTATACTAAAATATCAAATGATAAACTGATTGACAAACTAACAACAGCGCGGAGGTAACCGTGACAATCTTATGGGAAATTATCCCGATCATTGCTATCATCATCATACTCCTGTTAATCTGCCGGGTCGGTACCATCCTGCTTCGTCTTACCGGCATGGACCATCCAAAAGCTCAATTTCAGGCCCTGAGCGCTCTTACCGGTACCGGTTTTACCACTCGTGACTCGGAAATGATCGTGGGCCATGAGGTTCGCCGGCGTATCGTGATGGTCCTTATGGTACTGGGTAACGCCGGTCTGATCGGCGGCGTGGCGGCTCTAATCAACGCTTTCAGGGGAAGAGAATTGGATATAAGCCTGCTGCGTACCACAATTCTGCTGGCTTTGATCTTGAGTATATTTTGGATTGCGGGTCGCAGGAAACTATGGCGCAGGATCGGAGAGCGGTTACAGAATTTCCTGCAAAAACGCCCACTTTTCCGCAAGAGTACTTTTGAAGAGCTATTAAGCATTCACGGCGATTATTCGGTGGTCGAGATTCTGGTACAGCCTGAGGACCGTAATGTCGGTAAACATCTGCGTGATTCCGATTTCCGTCAGCGCCAGATCCTGATCCTGGCTATCGAACGCGGCGATAAAACAATCCCCCTTCCCGGCCCGGAAGAAAAAGTTCAGGTGGCGGACAAGCTTCTCTGTTACGGGCATCTGGACTCAATCGCCGACAGTATCATCCAACTTTGATCCCCCCCCCGGCCGGAAAGCCGCGTGGCAGTACATCTGATTAAAACAGCTTTCACGGACCCGGGGGCGGCGCCTGTGCGGCTTACGCCGCACAGGCC
>CAZSTM010000373.1:2834-4655 GCA_964609635.1 uncultured Gemmatimonadales bacterium | reverse complement strand
GCAGCTTTTCTATTTCCGCGCGCTCGAAGTGTTCTGCTTCCGGGTAGTTCCGGCTTCCCCCGATAAGGTCCGTGGATAGCCAGCAGTAACCCCAGTTGTTGATATCGTACTTGCGATTGGGCAGCCTGCTGAAAATCATGAAGTCCCCGGCGCTTACCTCACCTTTGCGCCCGATATACCGGTAGAGAATTTTATATTTTTCCGGGTCGTAGTTTTCCGGCTCGAGCAGGGGGGCCGAGTTCAGGGCACTGTCGGTCAGGCAGAGGCGGTAGTTGTAGGCCTGGATAAGGCTGTCCCTCCGGCCGGTGCTTCCGGGCAGCGGCCGCCTGGTCTTATCGTGCTGGAAAATATGGCCTGCCATGGATTCTTCGAACCGCTCCCGGTCCTCGCGGCCGGTCCTGAAGGGTTCCCCGGCCGAGGCCAGAAGATCGCCTGCGTAGGTGGCGTCGATAAAAAAGCGTCCTGATACCGTGCGCTCCTCCCCTCCGGTTCGGCTGCGCAGTTGAACGGCGTTGATCCGGTTTTTCTCGCCCTCGCAATCGATAAAGCGCCAGCCTTTGAGCAGCCTTATTTTTTCGCGCCCGACCAGCCGCTCGAACACCTCCTCGGCCACGTGCGGCTCGAACCTCAGACCGTAGGCGCACTGTTCGAACTGGGGAGAATCCTCACCGTAAGTCTTCCGGTAGTGTGCGGCGATTTCGTGAAAGACCTCGCGGGCGATCCCTCCGATCAGGTCCGGTTCTCCTGAATCAGTGGCTCCCAGCCCGGAGGCCATCATGCCGCCCAGGTGGTCTCTTTCCGCGATAAGGCATACCCTGTACCCTTTCCTGGCCGCTGCAATAGATGCGCAGACTCCCGAGGGGGTTCCGCCCACCACCACCACATCGTAAGGCTCGCTCTTCAAGTCCCCGCACCCGGGAACGGCTGTCAGGCCGCAGGCGATAAAACCAGCCAGAACTAGGATTATTCTCCCGGCTGTCAGGCCGCGGGCGCGGAACATGGTTAGCTTGAAAGATTCTTGGATCATGTTCTATTCGCTGAATTATTATCAGTATACTGTCGGTAAAAAACTAACGGAGGGAGGGAGTGCAGTATCTCTTATATTGTTGAACCTGCTCAGTACGAGTAATAAAATTATTGCCGGCAAGATTGTCCTTCTCAGAATAGATTGCCAATTCTCTTGTATATACACTAATCCCCCTGATATTTTCAGAGGGAAAAGACAACTTCATTAACAGTATCGCTGAGGAATTCTTATTCAATTTATTTCTTTACACCGATACATACACCAAATTCACTGCCATCAACAGTTAAAACTCCGTCAATAATATCCAGTTTTTCAGCAATTAACTGCAAGGTGGGAATTCTTTCTCTTACTGCTTGCGGATTATCATACCCATTCCCTGAAGATTTTACATAATCAAAATAAAACAAGCCTTGCGGATTAAGACGATTTAATAAATACTCGGCTATGTATTTCGGCTTATGTAGGTGTTCGAATACTTCTGATACTATTATTAAATCAAATTTATCCTTGACGCCCATAAGAGGATCGTCAAATTTATCTTCTGATATACAAATAAATTTTGCCTCTTTATCCTTACCGTATACATATCTGATATAATGAAATGGAAAATTAGGAATATCTGCAAGATACCATTCTGTTTCTATGTGGTTAAAATAAGTCCGGTAAGTGCGGTAAAATGGAGCCATGCCACAGCCGTACTCCAGCACTTTCTTACCGGGATTTAGTAATTCTGGTAAACGAGCCTCCCAAACAGGTCTTAAAGACACTGGGAGGGCTGGCGTTTCTCAATCTGG
>CAZSTM010000373.1:0-2824 GCA_964609635.1 uncultured Gemmatimonadales bacterium | reverse complement strand
TAAAGCGTATTTCAGAACATAAAGAAAAATAGCTCTTATATTATTAGGGGTTTGCCAGTTAGACAGATGCTCCTTGTTATTTTTCCATGAAAGATTTCTCACATATTGTGTTTGCTTCCGATATAAAAAACGTAAATTGTGAAAATCCATAATTGTTAACTGTCTACCACTTAAAACATTTACCCAATAATCTGAAAATTCATCAAACCATTCCCTTTTTATTCCTAAGTTGACTAATGCTTCGTGAATATTTAATCGCATTGTCAAAGAAAGAGCCTTCAATTTTATAAAATTTCGCAGATGGCTCTTTTTTACGGTTTTTTTGTTAATTTGTTCAACCCAATTATCCTGAATTTTGATAGATTTATTTAAATCTATCTTCATTTTATCGAAATAATTACTAAAATTCTCATGGGCAGCTACTAACATAATTACCTGCGAATTAATTGTGTCATAATTTTTTTCTTTAGGCCCTCTAGATACCGCTGATATCCCCCACTCCAAAAAAATATTTAGCTGTTGGTAGAGAAGGCCTGGTGACGATATTTAGTATACTAGCACTTAGATAAAAGCCAAAAATTTAACCAAAATATTTAATAGCAAATTCTGTGCCTACTTTATGGCTAAAATATTTACAGATAAAACTGTTAATTAACTTAAAAAAATTTTCACTTATTTAACTTCAGCCACCGCGACCCACCTTCCCGAATCCGGGCAACCCAGCGGCACCCGCCCGGAAGAGGCTTTCAGCTCGTAGGCCGGCAGCCAGGCCAGGTAATCGAGATCGAACCACTGCACCTTGAAACGCGAGCCTTCCGGGGCACTCGAGGCATCCAGGAATACCTGGCCGGAAGAAGGGAAATATACCGCCCACTGCCGATCCCGGCGCGCCAGGCAGTAGGCCTCGTTCTCCGCGCGGTCGGCGAGCAGCCTTCCGTTGGGCTCGCTCGAGAAAATATCGAATTTATTAAATATTTCTCTTACTCCTCTTATTGCGCGCTGTGCGTTGTGGTCGAGGCCGATCCCATGCCCGGCCAAGGTCGGGCGATGGAAGCGCGCGGCCGCGCAGCCTCCCCAGAGGTGGACAAAGAAGCGGTCCACAGCGATGCGCGGGGTGAGATACCGGTTACCGGCTCGCATAGTGTAGATCTTGACATTATTGATCGGCCGCACCATTTCTTTTTCGATCATCCGGTTGCGCACATAGGCCAGCCTGTCGCTCTGACGCTGGCCCTCCTGCCAGGTGTTCTGGCTTACTTCCACAAAACTGTAGGTCTCCGGATGGTCGATAGTGTTAAGATGCCAGGGGTGGGTCAGGTCCCAGGGGTCCCACATCTCGGTAACATAGACAGTCTTCCCGCGCTCGGCCGCTTTGTCCTTGAGGTATCCGGCCCAGTAGGCGCCCCAGCGTGGATCCACGCTGGTTTCGTTGTCCATGGCGTAGAGCACGTGGTCGTATTCCAGGGAGATTGACAGCAGCTTATCGACAAATTTCTGTTGGTAGGCGAGCACCGTCCGGTTGTTCAGGTACTCCGGCACAGTGCGGAAAAAAGGGTTGTCGGCTCGGGTCGGGTGGCTGGTGTTTACGGTGGGCAAGCCGCTTTCTCCGGTGGTGTAGTTAATATTGTGCTTCGGGTTGAACGGGTTGAGGTCGGTCCAGTTCTCCCGGTAATAGCAGAAAGTGGCCCAGACCTCTATCTGGACTACAACATCGCGCCGGGCGGCGGCCTCGAGCAGCCGGGTGAAGCGATTCCAGTACTCGGGATTAAACCGGTCGAGGTCGTATTTTTCGCCGACTCTTGCGAAAGGCCAGGGCCGGGTGGCGCTCGAGCTCATGGTGTTGCGGACATAATTTCCACCGCAGGCCACCAGGGTGTCCAGGTGAGCCTCGAGGTAATCCACCTGGAACAGATCGTCATCGACCGAGCCACCCAGGAGCAGGGTCGGTTTTCCCCGAAACTCCCAGTAGAAAAGATTCTCGGGTAAGGGGCGGATTCCCTGGGCCGTGCAGATTGTACAGCATACCGCCGCCATGACCAGCGAAAAGATAACTACACGGTTAGAGCAAGTTATCATGAGTATACTCCTTAATGCGCTTTGTTTTTCAAAACAGGCTAGTTGAAAAAGGGCACGGCATCCGCTCCGCTCGTTACGCATTTGCTTACGAGCCACACCCGGCTGTGCCCCTACAAAAAAATTTATTGAATTTTCCCCCGGGCGGCGATCTGCCAGGTCTCTTCCACTATGCCGTCCCGCACCCCGTACAGCGTTTGGTGCATGTTGACCGCGGTGCAGGCGTGGTTGGGAATAACATCCACCGGGTCGCCCACTCCCAGAGGGACACCGCTGTCTCCGGTTCTAAGAAGCCCGTGTTCCTCCCACATCCGCTCACAGGACACCCGGGGGAGCTCTGCGATCCGGCCGAAGCCGCCGCCTGAAGAGCTAGGGGCATCGGAGAAGCACTTGTTGCCGCCGTCGATTATGGCCACTCCCGGCACCGAGGTGCTCACCACCCGGCAGCGGATTTTCAGGGCGCAGTCCTCCCAGCCTACAGCCCCGGTATTCACGGTATTGCAGTCGTTGAAAATGTAGGTTCCCGGGCGAATCTCGGTCAGGTTCTCCTGCAAGTGGCTGAAAAAGGCGGTGGGGGTGCTGCCGCCGGAGACCACCTCGGGTGTCACTCCGGCCCGGCGGAAGGCTTGGTAAGCCTCGGAAATAAGACCGCTCAAACTTTCGAGGCTTTTTTCTTCCACCTTTCTGATCTGGCCCGGATAGAACATCATCCCCCGCATGGGAATACCCACCTTTGCGATGCGGGCCAGGG
>CAZSTM010000372.1:0-4659 GCA_964609635.1 uncultured Gemmatimonadales bacterium | reverse complement strand
CTGGGCCGGTTTCTTTGAGCCAGAGAAGAAGATTCACCTGGAACCAGGTGAATCTGAGCCGTTATAAAATTAAAAAACCCTGAAAACTACCGATTGAACGACAAAATCTTGGACGGGACCCCAGATGACTTGCACCTGCCGAGGAAAGGCTTCCGGTTTTACCTTGGTCGAACTGATGATCGTGATGACCATGATGGCCATCCTGATAGGCATAGCCGCTCCGCGGTTTGAGGGGTGGAACCGGCTGAACAGGTTGAGGCTCGGGGTTCGACAGGTAGCCATGTCCATTCAGAACGCCAGATTTAAGGCGATCAGCACCAACCGCCGCTGCTATCTTGACTTCGCCCCGGGCTCGCTGGCCCCCACGGACAGTTTTTATACCCTCTGGCTGGATGTGGATGGAGACCAGACGTACGACAGCGGCGAAAGCGACAGCACCATGCTCGGTTTTTCCGACACCAAGGGAGGTTTTTCCGGCTTCAAGCTGCCCAACGGTATAAATTTCGGTGCGACCGGTCCCGCCACCGGACCGGAAGGGATGGCTATGGCCGCTGATGGAGTGGACTTTAACGGCACCGATCGTATAGGTTTCAACGCGCAGGGAGAGGGGACCGACGGGGTGGTGTATTTTACCGGCGAGGGCGGAAGCATTTTTGCGATAACTGTTTCCAGACTCGGCAGGGTAAGAACCTGGCAATGGGAGAATAATCAATGGAGATGATCCGGTCGGTGAATAGACCCAACAGAAAAGGGTTTACTCTGGTCGAAGTAGTGATAGCCATAATGATCGGCACCGTAGGTTTGCTGGCCCTGTCCGGAATCCTGGTTAAGATCACGGTGAGCAACACCAGGGCCACCGATATCTCTATCGCCACCGCCCTGGCCCGTCAAAAAATAGAACAGATCAAGCTGACCGATTACAACTATGTGGTGGATGAGGATGAAGAAAACCTGGATGCAAACGGTAATGTGGTCACCGGCGGCAAGTATACCCGCGAAACCCGGGTAACCGCGGATGCGGCTGCTTTCAACACCAAGACTGTGGATGTGACCGTCTATTTCAGTCCCTCGAAAGAAGACCCCATAAAAAAAGCAATTGTGTCCACGGTCATCTATCCCTGAATGATATATCTTCATCTATGGGGGGCGATTCAGATGAAAAGCAAACTGCGGCTATCCACCGGGGGTTTCAGCCTGGTTGAAATAATGATCGGCATGACCATTACCTTGATAATAGTCGGGGCTTTTATCAACCTGTTT
Source organism: uncultured Gemmatimonadales bacterium (assembly GCA_964609635.1). Lineage (GTDB taxonomy): Bacteria > Gemmatimonadota > Glassbacteria > GWA2-58-10 > GWA2-58-10 > JAFGTO01. The sequence continues at coordinate 3,399 of CAZSTM010000372.1, read as the reverse complement.
ATCAAACAGAACCAGTCTTATAACAGCGAAAGCCTGCGACAGGAGATGAGCCTCAACGGTCGGACCGCCCTGGACGAGATACAGCGGGAGGCGATGAACTCAGGCACCGGCCTGCCCGGGCTTTTCGCCGCAGTGCAGGTTTTCGACAGCGGCCCGGACCAGCCGGACACGGTTACCTTTATCTACGTGCCCCCGATGGATATAACGCTTAAATTCGCCACCAGCCCCAAGCCGAACGCCTCCGCCAACAGCATGAAATTCTCCGGCGATTCGGACGTGGCGGACCTGGTGGTGGGCGAGCACCTGATTATTTTCGACGAGACTGCTTTCAATATCATCGAGATTACCAGCATAAATGTCCCCTCGGGAACGGCGGTTTTTGTCCCGCCCGCAGGGGTCAACACCCCCGACGGGCTGGCCAAGGCCTATGACCCGCCCACCACCACCATCGCCAGGGTAGCGTTGATGTCTCTGACCGTGGATTATTCCGACCCTGATCGGCCGGAACTGGTCAAGTTCAGGGGAAGCAACAGACTGGGGGCGGTCGCCATAGATATCGAGAACCTTCAGGTAACGGTTATTTTCGAAGACGGGGACATGGCCAGCGCGGCCGATGATTCGGACGCCGACCTCACCAACGACTCCATGGACCTCCGGGCGGTAATAGTAAAACTGACCGCCCGGAGTGCGCGCCCCGATCCGCGCTACCAGGTAGGGGACCATTACTATCGGCTGGAATTCAGCTCCACTATCGCCCCGCGCAATGTAATCTATGGCGGCTGATAACCGAAATATTTGTTCCGCATTGGTGTCGTATAATCCTTGAGCCGCGAGGATGTCTGAAAATGTTCCATCGTATAATAAAAAACGAGCGTGGCATAGCCTTGATCACCATGCTGCTGCTTCTAGCCGCCCTGAGCATTCTGGCCGCGGGCGCATTGGTGATCAGTAACATCGATACGCGCCTGGCCGGCAATTACTACCAGAACAGCCGGGCGTTCTATGCTGCGGAGGCCGGCGCGGAGAAGGCGCTCTCCGATATCCAGAGCATACTGGACGGCCAGGGGACTATAACCGATGAGGACCTGGCCACCATCCTGCCCCCCGACCTGGAAAATTTCTCTTTCGAGGAGTTTACTGTATTACGCTCGGCCACCAGTTTTGTGGATACTGTAGATACCGGACCTTACAGGGGAATGGTCAGCCTAAACCAGCCGATCGATATCACCTCAAAAGTAACGGGGCCGGGCAACAGTCGCTATTCGATCGTGGTCTCGGTCGAGGGAATCCAGATCCCGGTCTTCCAGTTCGGCGTTTTCTTCGACGACAGCCTGGAGATTCACAACGGGCCGCAAATGAACTTTGAAGGCCGGGTACACACCAACAGCGATCTCTTCCTGGGCACCAACTCCAGCACCTGGTTCTATCAGCCGATCACTTTGGCCGGCGACCTATACCGCTTTCGCATCTATAACCACGAGGCTTTCACAGGAAAACTCTGGATCTCCGACCCCGATGCTGCCTTTGTTGAGCTGACTTACGACAGCAGGGACTACAATGACGAGGACTGGGTGACCCGGACCAACGCCGATTTCAAGGGCCGGCTGCGCACCCGGGCTCACAACATCACGCCCCTGGGCATGCCGATCCCCAGAGATATCGAACCGATTGAAATCATCAAACGGCGCAATGCCGGAGATGGCCCGTCTTTAAGAGTGGAGCGCATGGACTGGAAGGCGGATTTGCGCATCTACTCCAATGCAGATCTCTCATCAATCCAGATGATGAACAACTCCGGCAATCCCGTGGTACTTATCGTCCCCACGGCGATCGACACCAGCTACAAAGCATTCTTTGACGACCGCGAAGGAGAATGGACCGACCTGATAGTTATAGATGTTTCCAGACTCGACGCGGCCGATATCGGCAACGGCATTGTCTATGTCTCCATCGACGAGGAATCCGGCAGGCACAAGGGTATCAAGCTGATCAACGGTCAAACCCTGCCGGCGCCGATGACCTTGGCCTCGGATAACGCGGTTTACATCCAGGGAGATTACAACACAGTCAACTGGCAGCCTTCAGCGGTTATTGCAGACGCGGTGAATTTACTTTCCAACAGCTGGGATGATTCACAAAACGAGGCTACTCCCACTACTGTGCAAAGTGCAACCAACACTACTTATTATGTAGCCATCCTGAGCGGCGATACCCCGAACGCTTCAGCTTACAACGGAGGCCTGGAAAATTTTCCCCGCTTTCTCGAGAATTGGAGCGGTGGTAAATCCTGCACCATCTACGGCTCCTTTATCAATCTATTCCTGAGCGATAACGCCGATGGCCAGTGGGGTAAATCCAATGTTTACAGCCCTCCTGTCCGCGACTGGTATTTCGAAGTCAGGTTCCTGAACTTCGACCAGCTTCCTCCGGGAACTCCCTCGGTGGGAAGTGTGCTGCGCATCGCTTTCCGCCAGGAATTTATCGGTTAGTAAAAAAGAAGCTTTAACCTGAAAGGCCCGGCAGGGATGATGTTTCTCCGCCGGGTCTTTTTGATTGGTGGCCGGACCGCTCGGTGGGTGAGCGCCTGACGGCGCTCGGGGGGGCGGCGCACGCGTATACGCGTGCCGCCTGCGCGGCCTGTGCGGCGTAAGCCGCACAGGCGCCGCCCCCTCCCGGCAAGGCAAGCCCGTCGGGATTACCCGCAGCGCAAATCCTCGCCTCAACAGCCTCAGGTTCTTTAAAAGAAATAGCCCAGGGAAATACGGTGGGTCTGATCCAGGTCCCGGTGCCCGATCCAGGCGTAATCCAGCGCCAGGGAGCGCACGAATATTCCGGCCCCGAAAGTCGGGTGTTTTTCATCCAGGCCGCCGCGAAGAAACATCCTCCGGTAGAGGGCGTACTCGAGACCGAAATGCAGCAGGCTCATCAGGTAGTCGAAATCGGAGCGGTAGTTTTTTCTCCTGCGTTCGAGGGGTATGGAAACCTCGAGGGCGCCGCTTAAGCTTCCTCCCGGAAGTTTGAATCCCTCGGCCAGGGCCAGGCCGGCCGAGATCCAAGGCTTGATATATTCCCGCTTACCGGTGGAGTAAGCCAGGAAGCTGGTGGTCACATCCCGGGCACTGAGGCCGGCGAGCAGTCGAATCCCTTTCAGAGTAAGAGGGAACACCGCCCCGACATCGAAACCGAAACCACTGGCACTGGCTCCCTCCTGGTTCAGATAAAGCACTTTGACATTTGCCCCGAGATAACAGTTGCCCCTGAATTGACGACCCAACCCGGCAAGCAGGGCGAAATCGTTTTTGGAGCTGTAGCGGTCGATCACCGGCCGGTTCTCTGGGCCCAGCTCGCGGTCCGGGTCCTCGAGGCGGGTAACTATCGGGATTCCTCCCACTCCAAGAT
>CAZSTM010000371.1:0-4659 GCA_964609635.1 uncultured Gemmatimonadales bacterium | reverse complement strand
ACCCTCTTCGACCGACAGGTTGACATCCTCCAGCACAACCTCTGCGCCGTAGGAGAAAGTCAGGTTCGAGATTTCTATCACAGGTCCGGGCATAGTGAGTCTTTCCTTGAGACTTAGGTTAATTGTTCGCCGGGGCACGGCCGCTTAAGCTTTTTTCCAGCTTTTCCGCCATATCCTCCAGGTTTTTCAAGTAGTCGCGGGAAAGCGGATCGATTCTTACCACCACAGCACCGAGTGTACTCTCGAGCGCCCGGAGACTTCCACCTGAATACTGCGGCTGAACGAAAATCACCTTGAGCGGTTCATGCTCGAGCCTTTCTATCAGGGCGGCAAGCTGCCTGGGGGATGGCTCTTTGCCGCCGGTTTCGATCGCCACCTGCCGCAGCCCGTAGGAATCCCCGAAATAGCCGAAAGCCGGGTGATAGACAAAGAACTCGCGGCCCCGGTATGGAGCCAGTGAAGCTGCAATCCTGGAATCGACCTCGGTCAGCTTGCCCTGAAAAATTTTCAGGTTTCTTTTATATAGCTCGGCCGAGCCGGGATCCAGCAGGCAGAGCTCCCGGCAAATGGTTGCAGCCTGGATTTTGGCCAGCTTAGGGTCCAGCCAGATATGAGGGTCAGCTTCCCCGGCCTCATGGCCCGTGTGGCTCGGGTGATCTTCCTCGATGCGGCGCAAGCTTATCCCCTCGCCGGTATCCACGATCCTCAGCTGCTCGAATGCCGAGGAGATTTTCTCCAGCAGCAATTTTTCGAATGGAACCCCTATGCTGAAATAAATATCCGCCCGGGCCAGACGGGCCATCTGTTTCGGGGTAGGCTCGTAAGTGGCCGGCGACCGGCCCGGACCCACCAGGACATCCACCTCGACACGCGAGCCGCCCAGCTGCTCGATAAAAAAGGCCTGCGGCAGTATGCTGACAAAGACTTTGATCCTCTCCCCGTCCCGGAAAGCTTTCAGCGGTCCAGGCAACAAAAGCGCCGCACAGGCGATGAGAATATATCTCGACACGGTTCCAACCTTTACAGCAGGTGCGGGCTGGCATCCTTTTTGCCAACCTCGCGCGCCGCCGGTTTACCTGCCTGTAGTGCTGTCGCAAAAAGGCTGCCAGCCCGCACTCCCGGGGCCGTCTCATAAGCCGGGAGCGAGAACTGCTAAACAGGCTTGATTCGGTTTTATGAAAAATCCAGGCTGAATAAGGCCGGCTCTCGTCGGGTGTAGGACCTCAAGTCAGACGGCAGACCAGATGGATCTCGTGGCAGTTCTCGCATTCTTCCAGGGAATGACTTGCCAGGAAAGACTCGAGGTGCTCTTTCTGCTTGAGTGAAAGAGTGCCCGTTCCCCCGCACAGAGGACAAGCTCCTCCCAAGGCCTCCAGCAGCGCCCGGCGAATGAAATCGGAACGGTTGGGGATGTTCTTGAGCCTTTCCCAAAGGCTGTCATCAACTTTGAAAGTGATAATTTCCTGCTTGGGATTTTTCATTTCCAATTCTCTCCGGATAATTTTATCAACCCTGATAAATTATTACTTAGTATTACCCGAAAGTCAAGGTGGAATGTCAGATGAGGTTACCGGCTTTCTCTCACCGTTTTTTTCAGCAAAGCCACCATCTCCTTGATCTGGTATTTACTTCCCGTTATCTTCTTCTGAGCCTTAATAAATATGCCCCGATTTTTGATAAACCGCACTGAATAAATGTAAATCTCATGCCGCACCCTTAAAATCCTATCCCGGAGGTTTGGTGATGCGTCTTCCATCCGTTTCTCCCCTGACACATTTCTGTCTTTTTCTTGGGCTTTTCATCATGGTTTTCGCCGCCGGCTGCAACCAGTGCAAGGTTCAGCCCACACAGACCGAGGATGGTCTTCACCGCTTCATGGTCCTGGACCCCGGCCACTTCCACGCCGCCCTGGTTTTCAAGCGCTCTTCTTACCAGGGAGTCTCCTCCGAGGTCGGCATCTATGCCCCGGTAGGGGAGGATTTTGTCGGGCACATGGCGCGTGTGGTTCCGTTCAATACCCGCGAGGATGACCCGGCCGGCTGGCGCTACCGGATCCACCTGGGACCGGATCCCCAGCAGGCGATGATCGAGGAAAAGTTCGGCGATATCGTGCTGCTCTCGGGCCGGAACAATCAGAAAATCGACCGCATCCTGGCCAGTGTCAAGGCCGGGTTCAACGTGCTGAGCGACAAGCCCTGGCTTATCGATCCGGAGAAATTCCCGCTTCTCGAAGAGGCCCTGGCCGTGGCTGAGTCCAAGGGACTGGTGGCTTATGATATCATGACCGAGCGCCATGAGATCACCACCATCCTGCAGCGCATGATGGCCAACCACGAGCCTCTTTTCGGAAAAATCAGCGAGGGAACACCCCAGGACCCGGCGGTGGTTAAAAAGAGCGTCCACCACTTTTATAAGAAAGTGGCCGGAAAGGACCTGGTCAGGCCCTGGTGGTATTTCGACACCTCGATCCAGGGCGAAGGCCTGGTGGATGTGACCACCCACCTGGTGGATATAATTTTCTGGATCCTGCGCCCGGAACAGGCAATCGACTATAAGAAAGATATCGAGATGGTCTCTGCCGAGCACTGGCCCACGGTGATCACCCCGGAGATGTTCGAGCGGGTTACCGGGAAAACTGAATTCCCCGACCGGTTCGATCTTGATAAGGAGGGTAACCTGGCCTGTTTCAGCAACGGCCGCATGAATTTTCGGCTGGGGGGAGTCAACGTTCAGGTGGAGGTGGTCTGGAATTACCAGGCGCCGCAAGGCACCGGGGATACGCACAACTCGATCATGAAAGGAACCAGGGCGCAGCTGCTGGTGCTGCAGGGAGCCGAACAGGACTACAAGCCGGAGCTCTACGTGGTCCCCGCCCCCGGAATGGAAGCCGCACAAGTGGGCAGTGCGCTCGAATCTTTTCTGGCTGACACCATTACCCGGAGCTATCCCGGAGTATCCGCGGTCAAGGAAGACAATCGCTGGCGGATTGTCATTCCGCAAAAATACAAAGTCGGCCACGAGGCACATTTCGGACAGGTTGCCGACAGCTTCCTGAAATACCTGGACGGCGAGCCTATGCCCTCCTGGGAGCGGCCCAACATGCTGGCCAAATACTATGTAACCACCAGCGCCCTGAAGCTTTGCCGCGACCGGAGGTAATCTGTGAGCCGCGAGCCGCTGGTCAGTTTCCTGATGCCGGTTTACAACTCCGAGCGGACCGTGGAACGGGCGGTGCAGTCCATGCTGGGTCAGCGGGGTATAGAGGCTGAGAAGATTGAATATGTAGTGGTGGATGACGGCAGCACGGACGGCACTTACGAAATTTTGCGCAGCCTGGCCGCGGATGACAGCCGCCTGCTCCTGATACGCCTGCCCCACAAGGGCCTGGTGACCGCCCTGATCGAGGGGCAGGCACGCTGCCGGGGCGAGTTTATCGCCCGCATGGATGCCGATGACATCGCCCACCCGGAAAGGCTTGAAGCCCAGCTCGAGCTCATGCGCTCCGATCTCCGGCTGGGTCTGGCGGGCACCCGGGTGCGCTACTTCCCGCGCAAGCGGGTCAGGAAGGGCCTGCTCCACTACGAAAGCTGGCTCAACAGCCTGCTCGAAGGCACCGACACCGGAAATGTAAACCGGAAAATCCGGCGCGAGATTTTTGTCGAATGCCCGCTTGCGCATCCCACCTTTCTGCTGCGGCGCCGGGCGCTCGACCAGGCCGGGGGCTACCGCAACCACCGCAATTGGCCCGAGGACTATGATCTGCTGCTCAGGATGGCCGAAGCCGGGTGGCGTCTGGGTGGAGTAAGCCGGGTGCTGCATCTGTGGCGGGAGCACGCCGGAAGAGCCTCGCGCAGGGATTCGCGTTACAGCGAAAAGAGTTTCCGCTCGCTCAAACTCCACTATTTAATCAAAATGCGGCTGGACGGCGGCAGCAGGCCGGTTTCGATCTGCGGAGCCGGCCCGGTGGGCAAGGCCTGGCTCAAAGAACTCCAGGCCGCCGGCATCGAGGTGCGTTTTCTGGTGGAGGTCAACCCGCGTAAGATAGGCAAAAAAATTCACGCTGTGCCGGTAGTGCGGGCCGAAAAGCTCAGAGAGCTCGAAGACCCGGGACTGATCCTGGGGGCAGTGGGCCAGAAAGGCGCACGCGACAGCATACGCGCCAGTCTCGAACCCCTGGGAATGGCCGAGGGCAGGGATTACCTCTTTGTGGCTTGATGGTGTTTGAAAAGGCAAAGACAGGAATAAGGAGACAGGAGTCAGAAGTCAGGAGACAGGAGTCAGGAGAAAAGATAAAAGACAGGCACAAAGGGGTAAGGCAGGAGATAATTATAGGGACGAACCCGCGTGTACGCCCGCATGTAGGGGCACAGGGCAGGGCTCGCAAACGAACGCGCGCGAGAGGAGCAGGAGCCGTGCCCTTGGGGTAGATGTACAAAGGCGCAAAGAAAAGGAAAACTCTTGTCTACATGAATGGGTGCAGCCCCCATCCCCCTTTGAAAAAACGGGACCGAGGGGGATTTAAAGAGTCGCAGCCGCACCGCACCGGCACATCCGCACTCGCACGACATCAAGGAGAGAAAAGAGAAGATTTATCTACATAATTATAAGAGTTCTGCAAAATAGTCATTTTAAGGAGATTAGGGACTAGTTAACAAAGGT
>CAZSTM010000370.1:0-4678 GCA_964609635.1 uncultured Gemmatimonadales bacterium | reverse complement strand
CTTATCCGGGCAGAAGAGATTCCCCAACAAAAAAATCAGCCTGGATAACATCGATGTACGCGGTTATTTTATTCCGGTTATCCTGAGCCAAGACCCCTGAGCCAAAATTCCAACTCTTTTCCTTTCCAGTTTTCAGACCCGCTTTCATAATTCAATCATCATACAATCCTCCTGCGGCTGATTTTGTAAAGACCCAAATCCGACCTGTTATCCTGTCCGATAATCGTGACCGCCTCGAGCTCGATCCGGTTTGCATGAGCCGAAAACCCTCTTGAGTCCACACCTTTCCTGATTACGGTAAAAAGCCCCGGGAAAAGGGTGCCGGTGCCGGGTAAAAAAATCGTTTAAGCAGCCCAAATGCGCTGTCGGGAGCAAAGCGGCAAAATGCGCATTTGTTCGGCAAGTGGTGGGATATCGATCATCCGGATCATGAAGTTCAACGATAGGATAAAAAGTAAACGAATTTTTTAAAAAACATTAATATAACGTACAAAAGGTACTAAATACGCTGGACAAACGCACAAAAAGTGATTATATTATCGACGCATTATCAAAAACCATAATTTCGAAAGCACGAAATGCCATGTATCCATCGCCTTACATCCGATTTGACAGTTACCGCGAACAGAGCGAGTGGTTCGAGGGCTGCGGCGCAAGAAAAGCCGAGAGCCGCAACCTCCACCCGGCGCTTTATGTGGTGGTGCTGGCGGCGAGCTTCTGGCACTACCGCAAAACCGGACGGCCTGCGGTGGTGACACATCTGTTACGAACCCGCCGGGAGCAGCGAAAACTTTATCCTCAACGACCCAAGCTGCGCTCTCCGCACGAGTTCGGCCGGGCGGCGGACCTTAGAACCCGTGGCTTAACCGCCGAGACCGCCCTCGAATGGGCGGAGTGGGTCAACCTGTCTTTTGACTATAGCGGCCGAGACGGAGTGATGACCGCCCTGTGCCACGAGCTGGGAACTCACGGACATCACCTGCACCTTCAAGTCGGGCCGCGCGAGGGTATGCCGCCGGTGCCGGAGACTTTTATCCTGCCAACCTGAAAACTCTCAAGAGGTGCTTATGCAGCCATCGAAGAAGCTTCTGATGTTATTAGGAACCATACTGGGCAACTGCCTGGTGCTAATTCTGTACAATTATTTTCCGGATTTGCCTGCGGATGTGGTCCAGTGGGTGGTCGGCGGAATATCCGGTACCGGACTCGGTGGGGTTCTGGGACAGGGTTTGGCCGATGGACTCAGCCGGGGGCTCACTTCCAGCCAGGGTAAAAATATCCTGGCCGCCGAGCTGCAAAAAAACTCCCCGGCCCTCTCCGGGGGGCCAAACAATTGAGTATTGACTTGAGTCCCGGCCAACTGGGCTGCACGGTTCAGACCGGAAGGCTGTCTATATCGGCCGGGTTGGACCGCAGCGGCTTTCAGAACAGGCCGCTCTGGAAGGCCTTATTCAGATGGAGATTTTAGCTGTTAAAGCTTTTCCGAGCGCACTGATGCACAGGCGGCGGGAACTCACCCACCGGTAAGAGGAGCCGAATCTTTCAGTGTATAGTCGGGCCGGGGTCGGCGGCGCCAGAACGACCTTATGTCGATAAAATACACTAGTCAAGTGGAAAGGGCGTGATCAGCGCCCGGCCCGACTTTCGAAAAAACCATCGGCCGGCCGAGCGAGTGTCTCTTTCGAGCTCACTTCGGCCGGACAGAACGATCTCGGCATCTTACGCCTGATCGGGTCCGGATATTCTGACAGAGAAAATGGCAGGGAAGAAGACGAAACTCAAGCCTCCGGTACTGATTCTATTGCTCGAGCACCTCCGCCGAGGGGGAACCCGTGAGGGGGCCTGCGGCGCAGCCGGGATCTCGACTTCGACTCTGCGGCGCTGGGAGCGGGAGATTCCGGAACTCACCGGGGATATCGAATTGGCGATCTTGCAGGGGATCGCCAGGGATGAAATGATGCTTGATAAGCATATCACCGACAAGGGAGATAGAGTGGCATTGGTGCACAGGATTAAGACCAGACAGGGAGGCAAGCTGTCGGAGAAAAGCGAACAGGTGAACGGTGGCGGAGAAAACAAGTGGAGTAAAGAGTACCACCAGGTTGTCGAAGCGATCGAAAGACTCACTCCGACGCAGCAAAAAGAAGCTGCCAGAGCTTATCGGGAGGCTGAAAAATCCTGTCGAAAAACACCGGGCGTGGGGTCGGATTGACCTGGGCATTTTTGCCCGCGCTTTTTTTCCGCACTACTGCCGGGTGCAAGAAAGCGATTTTCACCATGAGATATACCAGCTGTTCAGCGAATGTATCCTCGACAGGTCTGGACACCGGGTGGCCGTGGCCGCCCCCAGGGAAAGTGCTAAAAGTACCATAGTCACTCTTTTTCTGCCGCTGTGGTGTATCTGCTACCCCGAGCGTGCACGCAAGAGATTTTTACTGGTTGCCAGCGACACCATGGCCCAGGCCGAACAGCGTCTGGCCGAGATCAAAGAGGAGCTTGAAAGCAACGAACGCCTGGCCGAGGCTTTCCCCGAGGCGACAGGACAGGGCGAGATCTGGAAGCAGTCGGAGATTGTTACCCGCAACGGTATCAAGATCACCGCGAGGGGCACCGGCGGTAACATCCGAGGTCTTCGCCATGGACCCCACCGGCCGGATCTGCTTATCGGCGACGATCTGGAGAACGACGAGAACAGCCGGACCCCGTCACAACGGGACAAGATCACCAACTGGTTTTTCAAGGCGTTCTCCAAGGCGGGCGGCAGGAATGCGGATATCGTGGTGATCGGCACCATCCTGCACATGGATTCTTTGCTGGCTCGCCTGCTGGACAACCCGGCTTATCTGGGCCGCAAGTATCGAGGGGTTATCCGCTGGAGTCGGGCGAACCGTCTCTGGGAAGAGTGGGAGAAGATTTATACCGACCGCGGCCCGGGAGACAATGAGCGCAAACAGCGCGCCGACCGGTTCTTTGAAAAGCACGAAACGCAGATGAGAGCAGGCACCCGGGTGCTCTGGCCGGAGCATCGCAGCTATTACGACCTGATGAAGCTGCGCCTTGCCGAAGGGCCGGCCTCTTTCGACAGCGAGATCCAGAACGAGCCGGTCAATCCACAGGACTGCCTGTTCCGGCCGGAATGGTTCCACTGGTTCGAGGGAGAGGAACTGGAGGTGGAAAAACTGATCACCGTTGCGGCGGTGGATCCCTCCCTGGGCGGGTCGAGCGCCCGCCACGACCCCTCGGCCATAGTCTGCCTGGGACTCGACAGCAACGGATACCTTTACGTGCTGGATGCCGACATCCAGAACCGGACGCCGGACAGGATCATCGAGGACACCCTGGAGATTCATCTGCGGCGCCGCACCGTGCTTATCGGAGTGGAGGCGGTGCAGTTCCAGGAGTTTTTCAAGGATCGCCTGGCCGCGGTGGCCCGTGAACGAGGAATTTATCCTCCGGTAAAAGGGATCAAAAGCACCAGGGACAAGAAGATTCGCATCCAGCGCCTCCAGCCGCTGGTCAAGAACGGAACCTTACGCTTTGCCAGAGAGCAGAAAACCCTTCTCGATCAGTTGCGTTACTACCCCCTGGCCGGTCACGACGACGGGCCCGACGCCCTCGAGATGGCCGTGCAGATGGTCGAGCATCTGGCCGGCCCCCGGGACTTCCGTTACGACAAGCCCCGGACAACCTCTGAACATCTAAAGAAGGTCTTCGGCTGATGGAAACCAACAACAGAAAGAGGAAGCGACGTACGCGCCGGCCCAGACTGACCGTACAGGTGGGTCGTGAGCTCTCGAGCCCGCTGGAAGACAAGCTGGGATTTATTTTCGGCCGCCTGCAGGCCAATCCCGACCAGACCCTCACCGACCACTCCGGCGAAGGGCTCAAGCTCTACAATGAGATGCTGCGCAAAGACACCCAGTTGAGCATGTGCTTCCGTCAACGGGCCCTGACTGTCATGGCTCAGGGATGGCGAGTTATCCCGGCCGGCGAGAGCCGCGCGGACCTGGAGCGCGCCTGCTGGGTCCGGGAGATTTTCAGAGAAATAGAACATTTCCATTTGAGCCGAACCCGCTTTTTCAGGGGAATTTCACACGGGCTGGCACCGGCGGAGATTCTTTTCAATACACGGCCGGACGGCACGATCGGTATCGAGAGGTTCCGCAATCGCGATCCCGAAAGATTCCGCTTCGATGCGGACAACAACCTGGTGCTGGTGGGATATCACGGGATGGAAGGCGAAAAAATGCCGCGGGAGAAATTCGTGCTCAATACCTGGGGCTCGGATGAAACTCCTTACGGCCAGGGGCTCCTGCAGCAGCTCTTCCCCCTCTGGTTTTTCAAGAACAACGCAATCAAGGAGCTGGTGCGTTTCATCGAAAAATTCGGCGCACCCCATCTGTGGGCCAATTACCCCAGAGGCACACCGGCAGGCGAGCAGGAAGCCCTGCTGGAGGTGCTCAAAGTGATGCAGGGCAATTCGGTGGGCATCGGACCTGAGGGGACCGAGCTCAAGATCACCGAGGTGGGCCGCCAGGGAGTTATCGAGGTGTTCCGTTTCATCATCGACGAGTATGTAGACCGGCAGTACGCCAAAGCCATTCTGGGACAGACCCTTTCCACCGAGAGTCAGTCCGGCACTTACGCCCTGGCCAAGTTCCAGAGTAAAAGTCTGCAG
>CAZSTM010000369.1:0-4680 GCA_964609635.1 uncultured Gemmatimonadales bacterium | reverse complement strand
TAATCGAGCAAGAGAGTGTATTTCCAAGGTTTCGACAAAAACCCTGTGTAGGGGCACAGCATGCCGTGCCCCTACGGTTGGGTGCACGCGCAGGTGCGTTCAGAAAAACATTTTCATGGTTTAACCAGGGTATTCTACAAGGAGTATGACATGCAAAAGGAAAGTAAGCTTACTCGCAGAGAATTTCTCGGCAGGACCGCTCTTCTCGCCTCGGCGGCGTCCGCGGCTTCAGGCGCGAAAAAAACCCGCGCCCAGCTGAACAACAGTGCGGTGCCCCTGCCCTCACGGATCGGGGTAGGCGTTATCGGCACGGGTGTCCGTGGTACCGAGCTGCTCGAAGCTAGCCGGAAGATATACGGGATCGACCTGGTAGCCGCCTGCGATCTCTACAAAGGCCACCTGGACAGGGCGCTGGAGCTTACCGAGGGCAAGATTCTGACCACCGGGGAATATGAGACAATTCTGGCCCGTCCGGAAATAGATGCGGTTATCGTGGCGGTTCCGGATCACTCGCATAAAAAAATCCTGCTGGATGCTCTCGCCGCCGGCAAACATGTCTATATCGAGAAACCGCTTACCCACAAGCTGGAAGAAGGCCGGCAGATGATCCTCGCCGTGAAAAAAAGCAAAAAGACAGTGCAGGTAGGAAGCCAGACCCTATCGGAGGGATGCATGGAAAAAGCGCGCGAGCTTATCCGCTCCGGCAAACTCGGCCAGGTCACCATGATCGAGGCAAAAATGCTCAGATACAGCTCGCTGGCGGCCTGCTACTATCCCATTCCTCCCGATGCTTCCGAAGAGACAATCGACTGGAAGCGCTTTATCGGCGAGGCTCCCCGGCGCGATTTCGACCCCAAGCGCTTCTTCCAATGGAGGCTCTTCTGGGATTATTCCGGCGGATTGACTACGGACCTGTTCGTCCACCTGATTTCCGCGACACATCATATGATGGGTGTCAGCGAGCCTGAATCTGTTGTCGGATTTTCTGATATCTATTACTGGAAAAACTACCGGGAAGTCCCGGACCAGATTACCGCCATGGTGACTTATCCGCAAGGATTCGTGCTCAAGCTGACCACTACTGTAAACAACGGCCATCCGGAACCGATGCTGGTGATCTACGGCACGGAAGGCACCCTCGAGTACAATGGTTCCTCGATGAAACACTTTTACGAGCCGCCCAGGGAAAATTTCCGCTACGCTACCCACAGCTGGGCCACCGGGACAGTAGAGCGGTATATCGATATCATGGGCCTGGATGAAAATCAAAGTCCGCTCGTAGGCCCGCCTCCAAGGGCGGCCGAACCCATGCAGTACAAAGCCGAAAGAGGAGACAGCCCTGATGTGGCCCACCTGCGGAATTTTTACGACGCCGTGCGCACGGGGTCGAAACCGGTCGAGGACATAACTTTCGGGAACAACGCGGTCCGGGTGGCGCACATGGTCAATCTCTCCTGCAAGACAGGAAAAGTCGTGCGCTGGAATTCAAAAGCCGGGAAAGTGGAAGCCTGACCACCGCCCGGCGGTAAAAGATATGGTACCTCGATTTATACCGGGAGTGGAATATGCCGGACCTCTATTCCATGTGGTTGGGGTTTGCCAAACAAAGAAATATCGAAAACCGTGCTTTGCAGATTAGAAGAAGGAGAGCACGGCGGACCGGAAGATTCGCGGACTCCACTATAAAAAAGCAGTTGGAGAAAGCATACCAGACACCCTTGCAAGGAGTCCTGGAAGAACTCGATGACAGCGTGTTCAGGCTGGAAGAAACTTTCCGGGCACCCGTTCAGGAGTTTTCGGAAGAAACTTATGGAGAAGCAGGTCAATTGCAGGAAAAAGCCGGGGATAGATCGAACGACCTTTCTCATCGTAAAATTTCCGCGGTAAAAAAAGCTTTGAAGACCGTGGTGGACACCTTGAATAAGTTCTTAAGCTACCGGTTCAGGAAGTTTCATTTGGTTACCATGCCTCAACTTCAAAGCGCGCTTACGGATTTGAGCCTCTATGCCCGTTATCTATACAAGCAGATAGAAATATATCAGGTTTCAAAAAACTACGATCGAAGCGTGCTGTTCAGGTTCACCGGCAACGGAGTCAATAACCTGATTAAGAAGTATAACTCGAATATAGCAAGGAACCTGCCCCGTGCAGAGGATACTGCCCGGAGCTGATTTGCACCCGGAGCCATAAAAACTGCAATGCTTAAGATTCCCGCCTTTCTTGTGAAGAAAAACGCGAAACCAGCGCCGAATCCACAACCAGTTGGAAGACATGAAATAGCACCGCCGGCAGGGCGGCTTCCGGCATGTCGAGTACCGAGACCGCCAGGTAGGTGGGAAACTGAAGGGTTTTCTGAGAGGCGCAAAACAAAACCGCAATCCGCACCGGGCGCTTGTAGCCGAAGATACGGCCCATAAGCCCTGCGGCACCCAGAAGAGCCAGATGGAACCCGGCCACTGCGGCCAGCACCGGCAAGCTGCTCGAGGTGCCCAGCAGGTGCCTTCCCTTGGCAACCGCCACCATGATAACCGTGAGGATGATCAGCGCGCAACCGCGGGTAAGCACCGGTCCCAGCGGCGACAGACGAGCCTCTCCCAGCATGGCCCGCAGCAGCATCCCCGCCGACAGCGGCAAAAACAAGACCAGCATCAGCCGCTTAATCATCAGCTCGAGCGGCACACTCACCGTACGACCCAGAAACAGGCTCAGCAGCAGCGGCATAGCTACCGCACACAAAAAACTCGATACCACGGAAAGCCACAGAGCCAGGGCATCATCACCCCCGGCCAGTCTGGTGAAAACAATACAGGTGCTCAAGGTGGTGCAGGTAGTGCCCACCATGAGCATCCCGCAGTAAATGCTCGGCTGGTCGAAAAAAAATAAACGGCCGAGTGCCAAAGAAATAATCGGTGCCGCCACATAGCACAGAAAAAGCACAACTGCAGCCTCATGCCAGCGGCCCATCTTTCGGCGCAGTGCCGGATAGCCGATCCCCATTCCCATCATAAACATCAATACCGTAACCAGCAGCTTCAAATGAGCGCTGACTTTCTCCCCCGCCCAGGGGAAGCTGTACCCCCAATAACAGCAAAGGGCCACCCCGATCAGGAACCAATGTTTTTTCAGCTTTTCGACAAACACAGATTGAATCCTCGCCGGCCGATGGTTTTCTCATTCCCCGGGAAATGCCGGCTGTGAAAAAGGTCTCTACAATTAGCCGTTACCCTTGAAAGCAGCGCCTGAAGTCCTTATCTTAAAAGCATGTTGAAAAAACACGCTTCTTGGTCGGTGCACCTGATGTACTCCCAGAGAGGCTTACTCTTTCTTTTTTCAGGTAAGCCGTCATTTAAAAAACCGGCGAAGGCTTTTTTCAACACTCGATCAGACTGCGGCAGGCAGAACTGCCGACACGCTTGAGACCTGTCGCAAACCCCAAGACTTGCGCCTGCGCAACTACGGTGAATTTCCCCAATCCGGGTATTACCGAAAGTGCGACCGGCCGGTAGTCTTTTGGGCGAATCAAAACAGGTGAAAACTTAACTTACGTCCAGCAGAAAGGAAGGTCTGTCATGGGCAAGGGAGATCAGCGCACCAGACGCGGTAAAATCTACCGGGGCACTTATGGAAACACCCGTCCCAGAAAACCCCCTAAAAAAAAGAAAGCAAGCAGGAAGTAACCAGACTGGTAAAAAATATGTTCGCGGCCCCCGGTTTGAGCCGAAAAAAAACGGCGTGAATAGTATCAGCTCAAACTATTCACGCCGTTTTTCTATCGAGCACGAGTTGAACGATCAGATTTATATCGCGTCTTTCAAGGCTTTTCCTGCTGTAAACTTCACCACATTGCGGGCCGGAATTCTTATCATCGCACCGGTTTGAGGGTTACGTCCCTCACGAGCCGCACGTTTGACAACTCCAAATGTTCCAAAACCGACGTGAGTGTACTTGTCTCCCTTTTTCAAAGCCTTGGTAACGTTTTTGAAAACACTGTCCACAGCTTCTGCGGCCGCTTTCTTTGAAATACCGACATTAGAGGCGACAGCATCGATAAGTTCAGCTTTTGTCATGGAGATATCCTCCAAAAAAAAGAATTAAGAGGTGAGGTGTTGGCGGGGAACACCGAAAAAATAACGGTTACAATAAAAAAGACAAGAAAAAAATAAATTCCGCGCTTGAATTATTTGACTGCAAACATCCGTTAAAACATTTTAAACCCTTTAAGAGCCGTTTGTCAACCCCTGGTTTGATTGTTTTTGCGCCCCAGGGGCTTTTAACCACTTTTCCACCTGAATAATGGCACCGGCGTAAAGTTTCTTATGATGTTTCAACGGAATGCCGCCAGACAAGCGTACATTATTATAAAGCAGTTTTCTATCGGCGTCAAGTCCGCAAAATACGGGCATCTGCCAGCCCTGAAAGGGCCGAATAGCCGTATCTCCTTGAATTTTAAACAGTTATCCTGTTTCTGGCAAAATTTTCGCCAGGGCAAGATAATATTTCGCCGCATTTTTTTGAAAAAAATGCGGCGAAACCCCCACTAAACAGGCGAAAAATCAAGCTCCAACTGCTGTTTTGCGGATTAAAATACTGCTAACGGTTATATTCGAGCGAAATGTCCCGGCCTACATTACGGCTCAGGTTGGAAAGAGCGCGGTGAAAATCATAAACCGAGTTGATCAG
>CAZSTM010000368.1:0-4681 GCA_964609635.1 uncultured Gemmatimonadales bacterium | reverse complement strand
TTATAGCTTATACAAAGGTTGAAATCTTGGGGGAGCAACCCTATAGCCCACAGCTTTTGAAATTAAGTTTACAGCCTATAGCCTACAACCGATAGCCTGAATAGGAATGGGTTGAGCAAAAATGACTTAACCATCTAAATCAAACTTGAAATTGCAATACCGTAAAACCCTGACCAATGCTGAAAACGATTTCCTGAACCAACCTGATAAAATTAAATCTCAAGGGGGGAAATATGCCGCTCAAAGAATTTTTTATAAAAGTGGTGGTGGTTTGTCTGGCTGCGGTTCTAATCATCACCTATGCGACTTATTCCGTGGAAAAGGCGGCGGTTAATTTTATTCGCAGTGAAATCGCCGGTCTGGTGGATATCAACAGACAGATCGATGATTTAAGAAACATGGAATCAAGACGCATCAGGCTTTTAGGTCTGACTACATTTAATCCGAATGTCTGCTACAAAGTGTCTTTGATCAAAGAGAAGCATAACGATTTGGGTGGAGCGATCGAGGAAATGGAGCTGGGCTTGGGTCTTTTGAGTCTGTGGTCTTCCGATGATAAATTGAAAGAATCTTTTCAGGCAAGGCTGGACAGCTTGAATTTAAAAAGATAAGAATACAAGCTCGTGGTTTTCCTGCCGACATGTGGTAAAACAAACCACTGAGATCTCTTCCCTCAATATTATCGACTCATGATCTTTCGGAAGAGATTTTAAAAACGGGTTCATCGTAGTATCATTTCAAATAACGGAGCGGCCGGGATAAATACCATAATCGGCCGCTCCGCTACAGTATTATTTCCCACCCTGGATTAAAATGATCTGCTCACCCGTCGATTCTCATTCTTTGCTGCAGTAAAATCCACCGCCGCCGCCTTCCCCGTAATACCTCTCGTCCGAGATAAAATAGCCGCAGAGTCCTTTCGGAAAAGCAAAATAAAATGTTTGCCCGTCGTGAACCATTGTCAGGTAACTATATTCCTCGTCGGATATGTAGCCGGGCGGCAAAGCATCGATTTCATAATCACGAAGGTTGATCGCTTCCCCTTGCGAGATGTTGTCCCACAGATCGCCGGAATTTTCTATTTCCTCTTGTGTAAGGTAGGGATTGGACAAATAGCTCTCTCTCAGTTCCGACAGGTCCGAAACTCCCGGAGTCCCGAAGGCTACGGCTTCATCCGAGCCGTCCGACAATTGGCCGATTGCCGTGCTTAAAGCGCCGGATTCCGGTCCGATAATATTGGGATTATCCTGGCAGGAGACACAGAATAATAATACCGGAAGCAGAAGAAAAAAAGCCGACTTTTTCATTTTGAGCCTCCTTATACTTATTGGACTATTGAAGTTTTTGCTTGATGGGGAGGGTAGTTCACTATAATGTCAATATAACCTCCTCCTTTGCAGGTAAAAGTGAAGATTCTCAACGACTCTTATAGGTGAAAGCTAGGTATTACTTGCATCTAAATCATAATAAATTTTTTAAAGACATATTCCGTTTTTACTATTTATTATTTACTATTTACTATTTAATATTTAATATTTACAGTATAATTAATGTTCTTAAGTTTGTCAATATCTTATCGAAAAAATTTTCAAAAGGAAGTTTAATAGCGTTATCAATCAAATAGGGTTCCTTTCTGAAGCTGGAGCTTACACTCTTTTTCGCCCGTACTGCATGGCCATGCAGGTGGAGTAAACTCTCTTCTGCCGGGCAGGAAAACCATGAGGTCTAACTGCTTTTTTGCTTGGCCATTACAGAAAGATAACGCTTGAACAATGCTCGAATCCATTTTTCCTTCTTAGCCACAGCTGCTGCCGAAAAAAGCCTGGAATTGAAATAGAGTCCCCATTCTATATAAGTTACCGGATATTAGTGAGCTATAAAGGAAAAAGCGATTTTAGAAAGCTTGAGCGCATATTACAAGTAGGATATTTAGCAAGAATAGTACGCCTGGGAGGGAAAGTGCACGCGGTTTCTCGTTAGAAAAGAATCCGGAGAGTATAAAAGTTCTAAAACAGTCTACAGATCTCATCCCTGTCGAACTTGGGCAGCGGTACCCGGCGGTCTTCCTTGACCTCGGTTACTCCCTGTTCGGCAGGCACCACTTCCCCGATTGCCGAGCAGGGGATTCCGGCTTTCTCGATGGAAGTACGAATGACTTCCTCGCCCTCGCCCGGGCAGGCGATCAGCAGCGCGCCGGAGGCGATCAGGCCCAGGGGGTCCAGGCCCAGGAACTCGCAGAAAGCGCGTGTCTCCGGGTAAATCTTAACCGCGGCCCGATCTATAAAAATGCCGGTGTTCGAAGCCGCGGCAAGTTCGTAGAGCGCGCCGGATAAGCCACCTTCCGTGGGGTCGTGCATGGCGTGCACCAGACCCGTTTCCACTGCAACAGCCGCCTCGCGCACTACACTGATACCCGGCTCGCGCAGGAAACCGGCGGCACGCTCGAGCAATTCGGGATCGAACGCCGCTGCAAGTCTTTCTCGGCACTCCCTGGCGATCAACGAGGTGCCCTCCACCGCGAGCCCCTTGGTCAGCAGCAGGCGGTCGCCGATCCGGACCATCTCTTTGGTGCAGAGAGTCTTTGGCGTGGCCTCGCCCAGCATCTGGCCGGCTATCAGGATGCGGTCCAGCCCGTGAGTCACCTCGGTGTGCCCCCCGACCCGTTCCACCCCCAGCGCTTTACAGGCCTCGGCGATGTCCCGGACAACAGCACTCACCACCGCCTCGTCCGCCGCTCCCTCTGGAAGCAGCAGGGTGGCCAGAAACCAGCGGCAGCTTCCTCCCATGGCGGCGATGTCATTGGCGTTGACCTGCACCGCGTACCAGCCCGGCCGGTCCGTGGCGAAAGTGATCGGGTCGGATTTGGCCAGAAGATACCGTTCGCCGAACTCGATCACTGCCGCGTCCTCGCCGAGGCATCCCCCCCTGACCACCCGCGGGTCTTTTCTTTCTATCGAGCGCAGCAGCCGGTCCAGATAATCCGCGGGAATTTTACCGCCGGGAAATCTTCGCATGTTAACCTGTAAAATATACTTGCGGACAGCTTGCACCTGCCCTAAATCAGCAAGGCGGCCTTGCTCGCGAAACACCAGGCAGCGGATTTTCCCAGAAGGGTGCTCTCGCCTCGTGCGTCAAACGTCAGGTTTGTCGAACTCCTCCCAGATTTTCTCCAGGTAGCGCCCGGTCTTTTTATCCGATATTTCCTGGTCCAGGCTGCCGAGGAACTGACCGACCCGCTCTTCGAACTCGGCCGGTTTTATCTGACGGTGCTTTTGCAGGGCTTCGGTGACCGCCATATTGATTGCAGCCAGACGCAGCACCAGGTTGTGAAGGCGTTTCTCGCGCCGGCTCAGGTCCTTAAGCTCGCTTTCCATCTTCTTCAAAACTTCCTCGATCTTCCCGAGGCGCTCTTCGAACTGCTCCTGGTCCATGGCGCACTGCTCCGCTAAAATTAATTCGTTATCAACGGTTCGATTCTCCAGTGGCATTAAACGGGCAGGTCTGCGGCGGATTTCCTGCAGCCTGCAGGCAGCGCCCCTTTAATCCCCCGGGTATTGACAGACATCCCCTCCCGGCTTTATGATTAGTTACGCGGTGTTTTAATTTCACCGGCTCCCGAGTCGGAATAAGGAAAATCAATTTTCTGGATCACATAATCGCTGATTATTCCATTGCTTTTTAAGTCGAGGGCGTAGTCTCTGGCCTCCTGGATGCTCTCGAAGCCGATGGCGATTACCCGGTACCAGCGGCCGTCTGGCAGGTCGGCTTCCACGATTTCAACGGGCACCGGGATAGCGGCCCGAAAGCCTCCGGCTATCCTGACAGCGGCGTCCCGGCTTTTTAAGGCTGAAAGCTGGATCGCATAGCCGGTCTTATCGGGTACCCGGCGGTACTCGTCCGGGAGATTCGGGAAAACCGTATCCGGCGGCCTGAGGGCATGGGTTTTGCTTAAGGCACCCAGAAGCACCTCGGGCATGGTGGAGTGCTCCTCGGCATAGCGGATTCGTTCTTCCAGCCCGGAGATCCGCTCGTCGGCTTCGAGCACTTCCCTGCGCATCCGCTTGGTGTCATCGTTCAGGGCGATTGTGGCGGCCGCCAGCGCTCGGTTCCTGAAACCGAAGTAGATCGGCAGAGCCAGCAGAAAGATTGCAAATAAAACCAGAAAAGCCGGAACGATAACGTTTACCTTGAAAATGAGCGGGCGGTCGCGCTTCTGGGTATAGATCACCAGATGCATGAGTCGGATTTTTCTGCTAGAGGTTTGACGGATATTTAGATTAGATTATTACCAGCGGGCGGTGGAAAAATCAAGGAAATAAAATGTAACTTTAAGAACTCAGGAGACAGGAGACAGAAGACAGGAGACAGAAGACAGAATCCCATCCCATCCAGGAATATGATTTGATAAATCTTTCTTGCAGATTCTAACTCTTGTATCCTGCTTTTCACTTTGTGCCTTTTTGATTTTTCTTTTCTTCTGACTTCTGACTCCTGTATTCTGACTTCTTGAATATTAAACTATTATCCACCCTTCAGGGCTTTTCTATTGACCAGATTCAAATTACATGCGCCTTACCGGCCGGCCGGAGACCAGCCTGCTGCTGTCAGGGAACTGATGACCGGTCTGCGAGAGAATAAAAAGTTTCAGACGGTCCTCGGGGTTACCGGTTCCGGTAAAACC
>CAZSTM010000367.1:0-4698 GCA_964609635.1 uncultured Gemmatimonadales bacterium | reverse complement strand
ATAAGCGCGGGCAATGACTTGTCGAGATAGGAACGGATCGAGACATAGCAACCGCCGCAGTCGTTGTTCGGCACGAAAGAGCGCAGTATCTGACGCTGTGAGGTGTAATTCTTTTCATGCATCGAACAGGGCTTGAGATAGCCGTCGGGCGTTACCACCAGGAACCGCCGGCCGGCGCTGCAGTGCTTGATCTCCTGATATTTGAAAAAATCGTAAGTACCTTCAATATTGAAATCGGCGTTTAAAACACTTCCACAATTGCCGGCCTTATACGCTTTGAGATCATCGAGCTGGCTGCGCAGCAGTTCCAAATCCTCGGGGGTTTCGATGGTGTATTTCTGCTCTCCGGTACGCAATATTGAATAAGCGCTGAACGAGATCGAAACACCCCAGCGGGCCGCCGTATGTGCCAGCTCCATGATATGGGGCATGTTTTCGTGAGTTATCGCGCTGTTAAGCACGATATCATCGTGTCCCAGCGAGGCGAGTTCCGGGACCATGCGGTCGAGATGATCGTAAAGCCCGTTCAGGCGGCGCCATTCATCGTGGCGCCGGTCCGGGAAACACAGCGAAATCGACAACTGGTTCATCCCGGCTTCGCGCAGGGCCAGGTACTTTTCCCTGGTTAACAGCCATCCGTTGGTAACCACTATCAGGTAGGGAACATTCTTGCCGTTTGGCTTGATCGCTTTCAAAACCTCGGTTAAATCTTCCCGTAGCAGCGGCTCTCCGCCGGAGATCTGCACGATCATCGGTTTAAGGGTTCGCATCAGGCGTCGGTAATCATCCGGGCCGATGAGTTTCTCTTCCTTGACCATTCCCCCTTTGTCGCAGTGACGGCAATTGGCGGGGCAGGAATAAGTCATTTCAAAAGAAACAACCGTGGGATAACCCATGAGGTAACCGGGAATGCCCCTTTTCAAAAGGTCTACGGTCTGTCTTTTAGTGAGTTTTCGCATAATCTCTCTCTTTATTGATCTATCCGGCCATCGACCAGGTGCAGGATCCGATCTCCCCGGTCGGCGACCACAGGGTCATGAGTGACCATGATTATGGTTTGATTGTGCCCCTGGTGAAGACGTTTTAAAATCTTGAGTATTTTTACCGTATTATCGCGGTCCAGGCTGCCGGTCGGCTCATCGGCCAACAGAATCGACGGCCGGCGAACCAGGGCTCTGGCGATAGCCACTCTCTGCTGCTCGCCGATCGACAACTCGTTCGGGCGGTGGTGCATCTTGTCGCCTAACCCGACCATATCCAGCAACTCTTTAGGCTGGGCCATTTGAGGTTTACCGTTGCCGTTGGGAAACAATGTCAATCTCAGTGCGATAGCCACATTATCAAATGCGCTCAGGGTAGACAACAGGTTGAATCTCTGAAAAACAAAACCGATCTTATCGTGACGAAGCCTTGTTATCTGGCTGTCGCTGCAGTTGGTCAGTTCACTGCCGCCGAGCCAGATTCGTCCGGATGTAGGACTGGTTAATCCTCCCAGCAGGTAAAGCAGGGTCGATTTGCCCGAGCCGGAAGGCCCCATCAAGGTTAAAAACTCGCCGTCTTCCACGCTGAAACAAACCTCTTTCAGCACCCGGCTGGTCGAACTGCCGATGGTATAGTCTTTAGAGAGTTTCTCTACCAGTACAATCTTTTTTTCTTTAAGGTGTGAAATAATTAAATACTCCGAACAGCTTAGTCAGATACATGTCAACTCGAAAGATGATCTATTTCCCCTGGATTGAAAAAAAACATAAGTATTTATCAGTTTAGTATACAAGCCATGCAATTAAATGTCAAGAAATTACTCTTTTGCTTGGATTTTTGCTTCTCTGTTTTCTGTCAGTCAGCTTCCGCTGCAGTCTGCTTGAAATCTCAATATTTCTTCAAAATGAACCCAATTTCCAGCAGAAGAAATCGCGAGTTTTTCCATAGACTTCCTGATAGCGCCAGAAATTGGTCAATATCTGGATGTTATAGTCATGGGTTTCTTCCAGGGGAATTAGTTCGATAAACAGATCGAGATCGAACCGCTCGTTGCGCCGTATCAGGTCAATACGCTCCAACCAGACCGGCAGGTTGCGGGGATCGGCATTGTAACAACTGGCGGCCAGGGCGATATTCCCCTTGTATTTATCGAGGTTTCCGGACAAAAATTTTACTCCCAGGGCCAGATTTACTTTCGGATCGTAGAGCCGCTGGTTGGTAACCTTGCCCAGACCCATACCCCTGGAGAGACGGCGTGCCAAAGAAGGCAGAAGCTGCATCAGTCCGCGCGCCCCAGCATGGCTGCGGGCTTGTGAATTAAAATTGGACTCCTGGCGGATGACGGCGGTGATCAACGACTGTGGAACATTGAAGCTGGCCGACTGGCGAGCGATAATTTTCCTGTAAGGCTCGGGATTCAAATAAGCCAGCTGCCAGAAGTTATCCGGTAAACCGATGCCGCCCTTATGCAAAAACTCCCTGAAAGCTCCCCGGAAACCGCGCAGCACGCGATGGTACCAGCCTGCCAGCAGGAAGTTTTCGTGGTAACGGTATCGCAGCAGCAGGTCCTGGGGCTCCTGACGTAAGGCATTTGCATAGATATAGGCGGCCTCGGCAAAAAAACCCAGTGATTGCCAGTTACCTGCCTCCTGTTGAAACCTCTCTCCCTTCCGGGTGTAACTTTCGGGGAAACGGGACAGGTTCTCGACCGAAAAATCAGACCACCGGAGCAGGGCGACTTCCGGGTACAGCTCGCTTTTCAAAAGCCTGGCCCTGATACCATGATAGGTATAGGGATAAGCCCTCGACAAGGCTCCGAACACCCTCCCGACAGCAAGGGTGTCGCTGAGGGCCAGGTAGGATTTCCCCAGAAAGAGCATGCCCCGGCTCCATATAGCCGCATCCCGATGATTGGCTTTCTCGAGCCGGCCGAGATAATCCACGGCCGCCGGGAAATCTTCTTTAAGGTAACGGATCAAGCCGCTGTACCAGAGGATCGAATTCACCGACAGTGAATCCGGCCCCTCTGCCAGCAGTGCTTCCAATCTGGTCTCCGCCTGGTCGAACCGATCGAGTTCGATCATCGACTTGACGTTCGAAATGCCGACCTGAAAAAAACATCTAGAGCCGGGAAAGCTCGAGGCGGCCATAGAATCCAGGGCAGCCACCCGGCTGAAATGCTCCCCGGCAATCGAATAGTACTTCTTGCTCGCTCTCCTGTTCAGGCTGCGCTTGGATCTACGCCAGGTATGATCGTTTTTTCGGGCAATGGACTGGCTTTTCTTGCCGCAGCGATAATGGAAATCGGCCCGCAATTCGAGAGCCTTTTCCAGATAGCCGCTGCCGGGAAACTCGCGGGCGAACCTGTTGAAATATTTGTCGAACCTTTCCGCCTGGCGGTAATTATTGGAAAGCGAGCGGGAAGCGAAACCCCGGTTGATATTACTGAAAATCTGGTAATAGGCGGACTCGGCCTCGTCGGATTGGGGATGCAACTCGATCAGCCTGTCCAGGACCGAGGTGCCGGATAATCCCAAGGCCCTGCCCCAGGCGAGCCTGTTCGCCGCAGTCAGTTTGAGCGATCCCGTGGCTTTATCTCTCTCCAGAGCGTCCACCAGACTGTAAGCCGTCACCGCCTGAGGGCAGGAAGGGTCCTCATTCCAGAGCGCCTGGAAAGCCTTGCCTGCCGGTTCATATTTTTTCTCCAGCAGCAGACGGCAGCCTGCCAGCAGGGCCAGTCTCTTCCAGAATCGGCTTAAAGGATATTTTTCCTTGAAAGAAACCGCGGCGCCAAGCATCGCGGAACCATCTTGCCAGTACCGGTCCACGCTGGAAGCGCAGGCCCCGTAAGGCTCGATAAAAGGAAAATCTGCGTATAATTTTTCGAACCTCTCAGCGGCTCTGTGGTAGTGTTTCACGAATTCAGGGTTACTCCAGGCCAGTTTCCGGAAATCGGGCGCGGATGACTTCATGTCCTCGAGAAACTCATCTTCGGCATCCATAGCCATCTGTTTCAGAGCTACGGCACCAGCGAGCAGCCACTTCCGGTCGAACGTAGAATCGCTCTCACCCGAGCCGTCCACCAGGGATACGACCTCTGAATAAATTTTCTTTCGTTGGGCCTGGTCGGCCGTGAAGCTTTCCTGAAGCCTGGCTACCGGATCGACCGCAGCAATTACCGCACTGCAAGGCCAGGAAAAACAAACCAGGAGGAATACCTGAAAAAGATTTAATCTGTAAATAACAGCACTCAAAGCCAAGCCCGAGTCCTTCCGATAAGTGTAAAATCAACACTCAACCAACAACGAAAGCATCTGTCGATGCAACTGTTCGGTGCCGGCGGCCAGGATTGTCCGACTTTCCCCCGAGACATAGGACCCGCCGTCAAAATCGGTAACCACACCGCCGGCCTCGAGCACCAAGAGGACTCCCGAGGAAGTGTCCCAGCTTTTCAGACCCTCCTCCCAGAAGCCATCGAAACGCCCGGCGGCCAGGCAGGCGAGATCATAGGCCGCGGAACCGTCCCGCCGCACCGCGAAACTACGCGCCAGGAAGCAATCGAGACGGTTCACGTTCCGGCGCAGCACTTCCGGCTCGCGGAGGTTGTAAGGAACACCGGTCACCAGAAAAGCCTGCTCCAGGTTTTCCTGTTCGGAAACCGTTATCGGGCATTCGTTGAGAAATGCACCGCTGCCCCTGGCTGCTGTGAACATCTCG
>CAZSTM010000366.1:0-4729 GCA_964609635.1 uncultured Gemmatimonadales bacterium | reverse complement strand
GCTGCGGGAAGCCGAGCTGTCCATGATCGATCTGGCCCTGGCGATTGCGCGCCGGTTTGTCAAGGCTGCAGCAGTCTATAACAACGACATGATCAAAGAAACCATCAAGTCCGCAGTCAAAATGGCCACCGAAAAAGAGAAGGTTGTCATCCGCATCAATCCGGATGACCTTGAGGATGTAAAGTCCCATCAGGATGATATCATTTTTATCGGCGATGGTATAGGCAGGTTGGAAGTACGACCGGACAAGAACATAGAGCGCGGTGGCTGTGTGGTCGAGACCGAGGCGGGCAATATCGATGCGCGCAATGAGACCCGGTTCGCGGAACTGGACAAAGCATTAAAACAGGCTTACCGGAACGACCAGGAAGAAAAACCGGCGAAAACCGAGGGAGAAGCCGGTGAAGGAAAATGAACACAAAGATAGATTCGC
This sequence comes from uncultured Gemmatimonadales bacterium, assembly GCA_964609635.1. Lineage (GTDB taxonomy): Bacteria > Gemmatimonadota > Glassbacteria > GWA2-58-10 > GWA2-58-10 > JAFGTO01. The sequence goes on along the minus strand of CAZSTM010000366.1, from coordinate 4,296 downwards.
CCGCTATTTCGAGGCGGCGCGGGATTGTGAGGACATTGTCTGGAACGGAAAGGTAAACCAGGTGGTGGGCCTGATCATCGAGTCCATCGGTCCCGCTGTTTCACTGGGCGAGATCTGCAGGATTCGCAGCCGGGACGGCACCCGGGAAGATAAGGCCGAGGTGGTCGGTTTCAAGGAAAATAAGGTGCTGTTGATGCCCCTCGGGAGCATGGAGGGTATCGCCCCGGGTTGCGAGGTGATTGCGGATAAATCGATGTTTTCCGTGGGGGTGGGCGACGCCCTGTTGGGTCGGGTGATCGACGGTCTGGGTATGCCGATCGACGATAAAGGGCCGCTGGAGTTGCCCGAGCGCGTCTCGGTCTACCGCCAGCCACCCAGCCCGATGGAACGTGCTCGTATCAGAGAGCCTATGCCCACCGGTATCCGGGCGATCGACAGCTTGCTGACCTGCGGCAAGGGGCAGCGAGTCGGAATATTCAGCGGCAGCGGGGTCGGCAAGTCGGTGATGATGGGCATGATCGCCCGCAACACCGAAGCCGATGTCAATGTCATCGCCCTGATCGGCGAACGAGGCCGTGAGGTACGGGATTTTATCGAACGCGACCTGGGCTCCGAAGGACTGAAACGTTCGGTGGTAGTTGCCGCCACTTCCGACCAGCCGGCCCTGGTAAGACTCAAAGGCGCCTTTGCAGCCACCGCAATCGCCGAGTATTTCCGAGACCAGGGTAAGGATGTTATGCTCTTGATGGACTCGGTGACCAGGATGGCTATGGCTCAGCGGGAGATTGGCCTGGCAGTGGGCGAGCCCCCGACCACCAAGGGCTACACGCCCTCAGTCTTTGCCATGCTCCCCCGGCTGATGGAAAGGGCCGGAATGTTGGAGAATGGCAGCATTACCGGGCTTTACACGGTGCTGGTAGATGGGGACGACATGGATGAACCGATCTCCGACGCCATGCGCTCGATCCTCGACGGGCACATTGTTTTAAGCCGGAAGATGGCCTCAATGAACCACTACCCGGCGATTGACGTGCTTGCCAGTGTCAGCCGGATAATGATCGATGTGGTAAGTGCTGAGCACCTGGGACGGGCCCAGGCCGGACTCGAAATACTGGCGATTTATCGGGAGGCCGAGGACTTGATCAATATCGGCGCCTACCAGCCGGGTTCGAATCCCAATATCGACCGGGCGATTAAGGTGATCAACTCGGTGAATTCATTCTTGCGACAAGATATCAACGAGCATACGAAGTTCGATCAGACTATCGACTACATGAACCGCCTCTACGCGGAAATCCAGAAGGCGGGCCAACAGACCAGGGAGCAGCCGCCGCAAGCCGTAGGACCCACCGGTTGAGTAAGGTAACAACGGGCGGCAGCATACGGTAAATTAATGACCAGGGAAGGTTGAAATGAAACAGTTCCAGTTCAGATTGCAAAAGGTGATGGAGACCACTCAGACCAGGGAGGAAATAAAAAAGCGCGAACTGGCCAGAGCCATGCAAAAGCTCAGGGAAAACGAGGCTGAGCTGGAAACTATGATGGAGGTGCTGGAGGAGCATATAAGCCATTTTGAAGCCTGTCGCAGACGTTCCGCGCTTAAAGTCTCCGAGTTGAGAAATTTAAGCGGCTACATGGAAAAGTTGCGTCAGGAAATCCAGACCCAGACAAAGAAAATAGCTGAATTGGCCGAGGAAGCCCGTCTCCATCGGGAAAAACTCCTGGAAATCACCAAGGATAAGAAAGTCCTGGAGAAACTAAAGGACAGGAAATACGAAGAGTTCAAGAAAAAACTACGCAGTATGGAACAGAAATTCATGGACGAGGTTAGCGCGCGTTCCTACGCCAACGGCAAGAATAAAGCCAACAGGAATGGGATAATGCAGTAGATATTCCAATCCTTGGACCGGCTGGCGAGCCGCAGGCTTACAGGTTTTTAAAGAAAAAAATTTATTTCACAACAGAGGGAAAAAGATAAGATGACTAAAATTCTGCAATTCATGGGCGGTTTTATTCTGTCTTTCTTGCTTATTATCGGCCTGTTAACCGGGATATACTGGTTCACCAGGGAGTATACTCCTCCCCCGCCGCCACCGGTGGATATCGACAGCCTGGCTGCAATCGGGGCCTGGCCGGACAGTATCAGTGTCTACGAGAGCGAGCGCTACCATCTGAGGGAACAGCAGAAGCAGATCATAGCCCGGGAAGACAGTGTGACCTACAGGGAGCAGGTTGTCGCCCAGCGCGAGGCCTTGGCGATGCAACTTCAGCAACAGATGGGCAAGGCCAGCGCCGAGGAAGATTCGATCAGGAATCGGCGTTACAACGATCTGGCCCAGCTGGTTGAGAACATGAAACCCAGCGACGGGGCCGAGTTGTTGAACAGTCTGCCCGAGTTGTCGGCGGCGAAAATCCTGATGAAGATGCGCAAACGCCAGGCGGGCCGCGTGCTGAACGCCATGACCGTAGATCCCGCCAGGGTGGCCCAGATCAGCCAGTTGATGACCCTGCTGAGAGAGTAGGCCCGTACTCAAAACGATTCTTTATTTCCCAGGCCGAGGGAAACATTCCCCCGGCTTTTTTTTCGGCAACCGGCCTAATAGGATTTTCTCACCGGTGAAAAATCACTGCGCGGCTTGGTTTTTAATAGAAAAAAATCTATTTTAACCTTATTTTTATCCCTGAATTAGGTGGTTTTCCTTTTTATTGGATTTCCGGAACCGAACGAGAGAGAATGGTGTATTAATTTCTAAAATTTATCGGTACCTCTGGATATGGCCGGGAGCGAGCAGTAAAATAGTGGAAGCAAACACTTGGAACAAAGACTTGAGAAGATAGTAAAATAAACCCTGGAGGAAAAAATGGGATTCATCGGCATGTTTGACCCTCTATACTGGGTGATGATAGTACCGACAATGATTCTGGCCTTGTGGGCCCAGATGAAAGTCAAGTCGAACTTTGCCAAATACGGCAAATACACTACCGCCCGTCAGATCACGGGTGCGGGTGCGGCGGAGGCGGTTATGAACTACGCCGGAGTCCGGGGCGTGAAAATCGAGGAGACTCGTGGATTTCTCAGCGATCACTATGATCCCCGCAAACGTGTCCTGAGGCTGAGCCCGGATGTGTACCACGGGCGCAGCATTGCGGCCGCCGGCGTGGCGGCACACGAGGCCGGACACGCCATCCAGCACGCCAGTGGATATGCGCCCCTGGCCCTGCGTAACGCCATAGTTCCCCTGGCCAGCTTCGGTTCCTGGCTTGCCGTGCCGATGATCATTCTGGGCATGCTCCTGCAGTCCATGCAGCTGACCCAGTTCGGTGTGTTGGCTTTTGCCGCCCTGGTGGTTTTTCAGGTGATCACTCTGCCGGTGGAGTTCGATGCCTCATCCCGCGCCAAAACAATGCTGGTCAAAGCCGGGGTGATCTCCAACCAGGCCGAGGCTAACGGTGTGGGCAAAGTGCTCAACGCCGCCGCCATGACCTATGTAGCGGCCACCATTACCGCAGTGGTTCAACTGTTATATTTCGCCATGCGCGCAGGATTGCTCGGCGGCGGTGACGAATGATCATCTCCGGTTTTTAACCTGAAAAGGATAAAGCCGCCGGGATGAACAGATCGGTCCGACGGCTTTGCTTCTATTTTTCCTGATTACCCGAGTACCTGGAAATCCGAATAAAGACCTTTGGAATTTTGAGATAGGAAATCCAGGTTAAAATTACAACTCTTTAGCCGTTTACGGCTCTTTCCCTTTCTTTATTACATACCGCTGCATGGAAGCCGGCTCATGGGCTGAAACCGTTACTCTGCCGTGTTCCTCCCGGCTCATAAAAATAACTACCCTGATGCAGCCGGCTCTTGAACTATAAATCTACTCTCTGAAAATTATGCTTTTTTGAAAAACCAGGGACTTCGGAACTGAGAACCACCTGCTGGTGTCAGCCAATAATCAAACAGGAGATTTGAAATGTTGCGTATCTTGTGTGTCTTGTTATTCGTGGCTCACGCCTCCCTCTTGGGAGCGGAGGAAAAAGGAGAAATACACGGTACTGTCAAGTCCGAAGAAGGTAAGGATCTCAAAGGTGCCCAGATTACGATTAAAGGCTTGAAACTGGGTGCCGTGGCCTCCGCAAACGGATATTACCTCATTACAAATGTTCCTGTCGGCAGGCAAGAAGTAACTGCCTGGATGACCGGATATGAGAGCATGGCCATGACTATTAACGTGGTGGAGGGTAGGGCTGTCAATCTTGATTTTATGCTCAAACCTAAGGTGGTCAGCCTTGAGGCGATAG
>CAZSTM010000365.1:0-4730 GCA_964609635.1 uncultured Gemmatimonadales bacterium | reverse complement strand
CTCCTGAAAAGACTCCTCGTCAGCCATGGGGGCCTATCCCTTGTCAGAGTAGTCTAAGTGCGATCATGATATTGTTCTCCATATCATGAACCAGTTTGGTGAAAACATAGCTGAAAAACGGCAGGCTGATCCCCAGAAGCAGGATTCCCAGACCCACTTTAACCGGAAATCCGATGATAAAAATATTTATCTGGGGGGCGGTTCGGGCAATAAACCCCAGCGCCACATCAGCCAGGAACAGGGCCGCCAGAATGGGCGCGCCCATCTTAAGGGCGATGATAAAAACCTCTGCGGTCATGCGGGCCAGCTCCACTGCCATCTGACCGTCGAAAACCACACCGGCCACCGGAATAGTATAAAAACTCGCTCCTATAGCCTTGAACAGAAAATGGTCCCAGTTCATACTCAGGTAAATCAAGACCGCCAGCAGGTTCTGCATCGACCCGATCACGCTGATCTGCTCCTGACTCAACGGGTCGATAATGTTACCGATGCGCAGCCCCATCTGGTATCCCAGCAACCCGCCCCCGAACTGTATGCCGTTAAACACGATCATCGAAATATAGCCGAGCAGCATCCCCACCAGCAGTTCCTTGGTTATCAGCACCACGTAACCGACCAGGCTTTCCGGCAGCACTACCGAGTCTATACTGATAGTGGGCACCAGGACTGCCGTGATGACCAGCGAAAGCCCGACTTTTACCAGCCGGGGCACGTTGTCGGAACCGAAAAACGGCATCATGGTCACGATGCCGGCAATGCGAAAAAATATTATCGAGTAAATCTCGATCTGGCGCAGCGCGATATCGGCAACCGGTAGCATTTAAGTCCTTTGCTGGCGAAAAAATCGGCAAGAGATTCCGGCTCCAACTGGGAAATGCTTGCCGAAGACTCGGGCCGCCGGCCGCAGTTGCCCGCCGACCGGGGAGCAGAAGCCCCCTGCGGACACACCCCATGGTGGAGAAATTTGCCGGAACATCCATGTACCGGGCAAGAAGCCTGTTTTTTCAACAGGCTTCTGATCCCCCCACCCTGCCGGCTAACGAATGTAGTTCGGGATGTTGGTAATCAACTCCGTGGTAAAAGCCAGAATGGTATTCATCATCCACGGAAAAAACAGAATCAATGAGACAACCACCGCCACAATTTTCGGGATAAAGGTCAGGGTCTGCTCCTGGATCGAGGTGGCGGTCTGGATAACGCTAATGGTCACGCCCACGATCAAGCCCGCTATCAGCATGGGTGCGGCAATCATTACCGCCGTAAAAAACACTTCCCGGCCGAGATGTATGACAAATTGCTGATCCAACTACTCTCCCCCGATCTGTCAGTAGAAAGTTCGCATCAAAGAACTGACCAGCAAATACCAGCCGTCGACCATCACGAAAAGCAGCACCTTGAAGGGGAGCGAAATGATAATCGGCGGCAGCATCAGCATGCCCATGGAAAGCAGCACGCTGGAGACGATCATATCTATCATGATAAAGGGCAGGTACAACAGGAAACCTATGGTAAACGCCAGTCTGAGCTCGCTGATAATAAACGCCGGAATGATCACCAGGGTGGGGAGGTCTTCCGGGGCGACCGGTTTATCCATCTTGCTCATGAAAACGAAGAGCGAAAGGTCCTTTTCGCGCACCTGGCTCAGCATGAACGTGCGGATAGGCTTGATTCCCAGGTCGAAAGCCTCGGCCTGGGTTATATCGTGCCTCAGGTAAGGCTGCAGCGCCCGGTCGTTTATTTCGCTCCAGACCGGGCTCATGATATACAGGGTCAGAAACAGGGCCAGGCCGACCAGCAACTGGTTGGCGGGCATCCCCTGGGTACCGAGAGCCTGGCGCAGGAAATGGAAGACCACCACGATCCGGGTGAAACAGGTCATCATAATCAGGATCGAGGGCGCCAGAGCCAAAAATGTCATCAAGAACAGAAGCTGCAGGGTGATGACCAGGTCTTCCGGCTTGGTGGATTGGCCCACCCCGATATTGACGCTGGGAAAAATTGTCCCCGCGCCCGGACCTGCCGGTGCGGGGGCCTGGGCCTGGGCCTGGCTGTAACAGGAGGCGAAAAGCACCAGGATAAACAGCGCAGAGCCCAAAAGATGTGCGACTCTGATACGCTTGACCAGTCTGAATAAGGTTGCCAAAAAGGCCTTCCATCTTTCTAAGTGGGACTTTTTTGCTTACTGATTGAGCAAAAAGCATACCGCGAACCCGGAAGACATTTCCTGTTTTTCTAAATTCAGGGGCAGAGCGCCTCTGGGCCCAGTACCCCTCAGATTTACGCCTCGATTTTCCAGAGCTGAAAATCAACCTGTGGTTTGCTTTTTCCATCTGCGGTGATTATATTGGACTCCCTCATAATCTTTATCCGATTAAAATTCTATCGAGCCTTTGCCTGCAGCGGCCGATTGAAAGCCGCCGGGCATCAACCCTCAACTCAGGAGGGCAATCATGGGTATGAATGTCGTACAGAAAATTCTCTCGGAACATCTGGTCGAAGGCACCCTTTCGCCCGGCTCGGAAATCGCCGTGCGGGTTGACCAAACCCTGACCCAGGACGCCACCGGCACCATGGCGTATCTTCAGTACGAGGCCATGGGCATCGGCCGGGTCAAGACCAGTCTCAGTGTAAGCTACGTGGATCACAACATGCTGCAGACCGGGTTCGAGAGCGCGGATGACCACCGGTATCTCCAGAGTGTAGCCCGCAAGGTGGGTGCTCATTTCAGCCGCCCGGGCAACGGGATCTGCCACCAGGTGCACCTGGAGCGATTCAGCGCGCCGGGACAGATCCTGCTGGGCTCCGACAGCCACACTCCCACCTCCGGCGGGGCCGGCATGATCGCCATCGGCGTGGGCGGACTCGATGTGGCGGTGGCCATGGCCGGGGGCGCTTTTCACCTGAAGTACCCTAAAGTGGTGGGCGTTCGCCTCGAGGGCAAGCTTACCGGCTGGGCCTCGGCCAAGGATATCATCCTGGAGATGCTGCGCCGTCTCACGGTCAAGGGCGGGGTGGGCAAGATCATAGCCTACCACGGTCCCGGCGTGGAGAGTCTGGATACCACGCAGCGTGCCACCATTACCAACATGGGCGCCGAACTGGGAGCAACCACCAGTATTTTCCCCAGCGACCGGCGTACCAGGGAGTACCTCGAAGCCCAGGGCCGGGGCGACCTCTGGCGCGAGGTCATTCCCGATCCGGATGCAACCTACGATGAAGAGTTAACCATCGATCTTTCGGCTCTCGAACCCCTGGTGGCCATGCCTCACAGCCCGGATGCGGTGGTTCCTCTGGCCGAGGTGGCCGGCACCAAAATCAACCAGGTCTGCGTGGGCTCCTGCACCAACAGCTCTTACCACGACCTGATGACCGTGGCCGCGATACTCGAAGGTAAAAAGATACATCCCGAGGTGAGCATGGCGGTTACCCCCGGGAGCCGTCAGGTGTTCGAGATGATCGCCGCCGACGGGGGCCTCAAAACCCTGATCCAAAGCGGGGCGCGCATCCTGGAGTCGGCCTGCGGTCCCTGCATAGGCATGGGCCTGGTGCCCTCCAGCGGGAGCCTTTCCTTGCGCTCGTTCAACCGCAACTTCAAGGGCCGCTGCGGGTCCAAGGATGCAGGTGTCATCCTGGCCAGCCCCGAAATATGCGCCCTGGGTGCCCTGAAAGGCGAGCTGCCGGATGTGTCCAAACACGACGAGCCGCCGAAAATCTCCCTGCCAAAGAGCTTCTTGATCGATGACGATTTTATCATCGAACCGGCGCCCGAGGGTGAGGAGGTCCAGGTCGTCCGCGGACCCAACATCCAGCCCTGCCCGATAAACAAACCCCTGGCCGGTACCATCGGCGGCAAGGTCCTGCTGAAAACCGGCGACAATATCACCACCGACGACATCCTGCCCGCCGGGCCCAAGATCTTGCCCTTGCGCTCCAACATCCCCAGGATCAGCGAGTTCGTCTTTTCGAACATCGATGAGACGTTCAGCAGCCGGTCTAAAGAAACCGGCGGCGGAATCATAATCGGCGGTAACAACTACGGCCAGGGCTCAAGCCGCGAGCATGCGGCCCTGGCGCCGATGTACCTGGGACTGCGCGCGGTAATTGTCAAGAGCTTCGCCCGCATTCACCGCAGCAACCTGATAAACTTCGGTATCCTACCGGTGGTTTTCGCCCGGGAAGCCGATTACGACAAGGTCTCCCAGAACGATGAACTGGTAATCGAAGGCGTGCTGGAGGCTATCGGCTCCGAGGAGGGCTTGCTTACGGTAACAGATAAAACCACGGGGTACAGTTTCAAAGGAGTTTCCCAGTTGACAGACCACGAGCGCGAGGTTATCCTCGCCGGCGGCCTGTTGCCTTTTACCAAAGGATCGTCCTGAGGACAAAAGCCATGAAATACCGCCTTGAAAAAGATTCGCTGGGCGAGGTGAAAGTACCGGCTGATGTCTACTGGGGAGTCCAGACCCAGCGGGCTGTCGAAAATTTCCCTGTCTCCGGCAGGACTCTTCCCAACGAGATGGTCTGGGCCATGGCCGTGCTCAAGAAAGCCGCGGCCCAGGTCAACGCCGAGCTGGGACTGCTCGACCCCGGAGTTGCCGGTGCGATCTGCGAAAGCGCGGACGAGGTGATCGCGGGACGGCATGACAAGCAGTTCGTGGTGGATATCTACCAGGCCGGCGCAGGCACGAGTTTCAATATGAATGTCAACGAGGTGATCGCCAATCTGG
>CAZSTM010000364.1:0-4738 GCA_964609635.1 uncultured Gemmatimonadales bacterium | reverse complement strand
CCGGGGCCGGGAGGTTCCGGTCTGGCACCTGCGGCAGAATATGTTGAACATGCCGGTGGATACCTACCTGGACGATGAGAGACGGATGATCGAGGAGCGCAGCAGCATGGGTTACCGGGTGGTCCTGGAGGATGAGCAAAAAGCCACCGGCGACAGCCTGATCTCCGGGGCTGCGGACATTAACCGGCTTGTCAGTATAACCAGCGACCTGCCCTTGCCGGAGGCCAGGAAAATCACCAGGCTGAAAGTAAGACTGAGCGGGGTGGGGGCCGATACGCTCGGGCTGCGCGGCGGCAATCAAACCTACCGGGACAGCGTCCTGGAAGTGGCGACCGCCCGGCCTGAGGCCTGGACGGTTTCGGATACGGTTCCCACCCGGATACGGGAAAGCTATACTATACCGAGCGCCTTTATCCAGAGCGATCATCCCCGGCTGCTGGCCCTGGCGGCCGAAATAGTCGACCTGAACGACAGCACCGCCGATAAAATACGCTCGCTCATCCGGTGGATGAGCCTGAACATCGTGAAAAAGCCCACTTTCAGTATCCCCAATACCCTGGAGGTGCTGGAACGCGGAAGCGGGGACTGCAACGAGTTCGCGGTGCTGTTCTGCTCTCTGGCCCGCGCGTCCGGCATTCCCACCCGGGTGGCCTTGGGACTGGTCTATCTGGAAGGGGCTTTCTACTACCATGCCTGGTGCGAGTGCTACCTGGGCGACTGGGTGCCGGTCGATCCGATTTTCGAGCAATTTCCGGCGGATGCCACACATTTGCGCGTACTGGCCGGGGATATGGACCGCCAGGTGGAAATCCTTCCGCTGATCGGCAGCCTGGGAATATCGGTCATCGATTGGGAAACCAAGCAAGGAGCAATGTAGATGATCGAGCTCAAGGGAGTTACCAAACGTTTCGGGTCTTTTGTGGCAGTGGATGAGATCGATCTCCAGGTAAAACAGGGCGAGATCTTCGGGTTCCTGGGCCCCAACGGAGCCGGGAAGACCACCACCCTGAAAATGATTACCGGTCTGCTGCAGCCCACCGCGGGCCGGATAAAAGTTGCCGGTTATGACCTGCGCTCCCACCCGGAGGAAGCCAAAAAACACCTGGGTTTTATCCCGGACCGGCCCTTTCTCTACGACAAACTGACCGCCGATGAGTTCCTGGTTTTCATGGGTGGGCTTTGGGATTTGCCGGAGGAAATGATCCGGGCCCGCATGGAGAAGCTGTTCGAGCTTTTCGAGCTGACTGACTGGCAGGATGAGCTTATCGAGAGCTTTTCACACGGTATGAAGCAGAAACTCATTTTCGCCGGCGCCCTGCTGCACCAACCGGAGGTAATAGTGGTGGATGAGCCGATGGTCGGGCTGGACCCCAAGAGCATCCGGCTGGTAAAGGATATTTTCAGGCGGCTTTGCGCCGACGGCAAGACAGTCATGATGAGCACCCACACGCTTTCGATCGCCGAGGAGACCTGTACGCGGATAGCTATCATTCAGGAGGGGAAAATTGTCGCCCAGGGCACGGTCGAACAGCTTCGCGCCTTAAGCAGAGGCGGTTCATCGGCCGAGCTTTCTCAACAGCACCTGGAGGGAATTTTTCTCAATCTCACCGGGGGAGAACAGCAGAAGGAATTCGACCTTTAGGAAATGTACTGCAAATGTGACGGTTTAAAAATCTACTGCAGGTGCGGTTCGCGAACCGCACCTGCCTCGTTTTACCAAGGGTTATACAGCTCCCGTAGAAGATCGAACAGTTTGTTTAATAATACAGTACCTACGCAAATCAAGATAACTCTGGATCAGTATGCTCGGTTTCTATCATGAGCGAGCTTAGGTGTCGAAGGTGAACCGCACGATATCCACCGTACTTTTGTCGACATACTGTTTTAAGAATCCCATTTTGCTCTTAGACACTGCAAGCGAAATTCCTCTTGCGTTCATGCCGGCAATTACCCTTTTCCCCGGTAAGATACCCTCAACAGACTTTTTGCCTGCATCGCAACACAAGGTGATTACCGTATCGAAGTCTTGACATTTTTTTATGATCTTTTTACGCGCGCTTTCATCCAAAACACATAAGGCAACTATTGGATATTTACCGACCCAGGAATCCACGTCCAATTCTTTGCCGGCAAGCAAATGTTTCAGTCTATCTAATTCCTCTCTCATAGAAACTGCTTTGTAACCTGTGGGAGTAAGCGTTAGCATGGCTGAACCTTCGGCAGCTTTTTCAATATACAGACTCATATTTGCACAGATAGGGCAGCCAAGCAGAAAGACGCTTTTTGCCTCCTCAAGGTCATTTAACAGATCTGTGTCGGAGCGTAATTCTGAATAGATCATAGTTACCCTACCTTTCTTTTGCCTGAGATTGTTTATACATATTGGTGATTAAACGGCAGGTTTGCGCAGGGAACGCAGGAAGGATGAAACCTTGTCCAGGGAATCTTTTTCATCGGCGCCCTGGTTGTACAGATCGATAACCTTGCTGCCGATAACCGAGACCTCGGCCAGCTCGGCGGCCTGGAGCACGTGCTCGGGGCTGCTGATACCGAATCCCAGGGCCAGGGGCAGCTTGGAATGGGCGCGCACCCTCCCGATGAATTCCCCTAGCCCTGCGTCCTGCCGGTTCCTGGTCCCGGTAATTCCCACCCTGGCGGTGCAGTAGATAAAGCCGCGGGCATGGTCGGCGATAAGGGCCATCCGCTCCCCGGTGCTCGAGGGGCTCAGAATGTAGATCGGGTGAAGGCCGTGGTTCAGGCAGTGTTCATGATAGCCCTCGGCGGTTTCCTCAGGCGGGATGTCGGGGACAATCAGGCCGCAGATTCCAGCGGCGGCGGAATCCCTGCAGAAAGCCTCGATACCGTAATTGAAAGGAATATTGAGATAGCTCATGAAAAGAAGCGGCACCTCTTCCAGCCGCTTTGCCGCTTTTTCGGCGAAACGGAAAACATCGGCCACTTTCACCCCTGCGGCCAGGGCCTGCAGGTTCGCGGTCATGATCGTGGGCCCGTCGGCCAGCGGGTCGGTGAACGGAATCTGCATCTCGATCAGATCGGCCCCGCATTCGGCCAGGGTCATGATCAGGCGCTCGGAGCGCTCGAGGTCCGGGTAGCCCACCACGATATGGGCCATCAGCCCATGGCGGTCTTCGCTCTTAAGCGCGGCCAGTTTCCGGTCGATTTTATTCTTCATTGCCGCCCGCCTCGATCTTGCGCTTCAAAAAGTCCAGCCAGGCGCTGTCTCCGAGTGCCTCGGCCACGATGAAAATGTCTTTGTCTCCCCTTCCCGAAAGGTTCACCACCATCAGGGCCTCAGGCCCCATTGCCGGGGCCCGGCGGATTGCCTCGGCCACCGCATGGGCGCTTTCCAGGGCCGGGATGATCCCCTCGGTGCGCATCAGCAGTTTCATGGCCTCGATGGTTTCGCGGTCCGTGGCCTCGGTGTATTTAACCCGGCCCTGGTCGTGCAGCCAGGCGTGCTCGGGTCCTATGCCGGGATAGTCCAGCCCGGCGGCGACACTGTGGGTGCCCAGGGTCTGGCCGTCCTCATCCTGCAGGAAGTAAGACTTGTAGCCCTCCACCACTCCGAGCTTGCCGCCCTGGAAGCGGGCCGAATGCCTGCCGGTTTCGATGCCCAGGCCTGCCGCCTCCACACCGATCATTTCCACCCGGCTCTCCTCGAGGAAAGGATAAAAAAGGCCGATCGAGTTGCTGCCGCCGCCCACGCAGGCAACCAGGCAGTCAGGCAGGCGGCCCTCGGCCTGCATGATTTGCTCGCGCACCTCCCGGCCGATAACACTCTGGAAATCCCTGACTATCGAGGGATAGGGATGCGCACTCACGGTGGAGCCCACCAGCAGGTGGGAGGTTTCCAGGTTCTCGATCCAGCTCTTTATGCTCTCGTTGACCGCATCTTTGAGAGTCCGGGTCCCGAAGGGAACCGTGGTGACTTTGGCTCCCAGTTGTTCCATCCAGAAAACATTTGGCCGCTGGCGCATCACATCCACCTCGCCCATGAATATCTCGCACTCGAAACCGAATCGCGCGGCAGCGGTGGCCGTGGCCAGGCCGTGCTGTCCGGCCCCGGTCTCTGCGATCAGGCGCTTTTTACCCATGCGCCGGGCCAGGAGCGCCTGGCCGAGCACGTTGTTGATCTTGTGCGAGCCGGTCTGTCCCAGGCCCTCCTGCTTGAAATAGACCCGGGCGCCGCCGAGCTCGCGGCTGAAATTCTCTCCGAAGTATAAAGGCGTGGGCCTGCCGGAATAGGTGGCCAGAAGATGCTCGAACTCCTTCTGGAATTTTTTGTCCGTGCGGACTTCGAGATAGGCTTCCTCGAGCTGCTGGAGAGCGGGCACGAGCATTTCCGGCGCGTACCTGCCGCCGTAGGGGCCGAAATGGCCTCCGCTGGCGAAACTGTCCACAGTGAATTTTTTCATTTTTCCGAATGTCGCCTTTAACCAGAGAATAAGCCTGATGTAAGGGTTTCAATATAGAGATGTACTATCATGAATGTCAAGCAGATATGGGGTAGTCTGTGTTTATCCAACAGTTATAAGTTGTAGGGGCGGGTTTCAACCGGAGCGAAGCGAAGATTCGCGCTTTCCGACAACCCGCCCTTAATGATCCCGGTTTTACTACAGCATAGGGAAAATGATGACCGGGAAAAAAATCAACATACCTCAACGTCGTTCTATTCGCCTGAAAGGTTACGATTATTCACAGGCAGGGGCCTATTTTA
>CAZSTM010000363.1:0-4807 GCA_964609635.1 uncultured Gemmatimonadales bacterium | reverse complement strand
TCTTGACTTCCGGGCATTGGTCGGCGATTCTGGCCCAGCCCACTCCTCCGGGGTGTACCCTGCGGTAGAAAGCTTTCAGGTGCTCGAGTGAAACCGGAGAGGTAAGAAAAGTTCCGACTACCCAGACCACCGTGGTGAAGAGCACTATCGGGTAGAGCGATTCCGGAAAAGCGATGTCGGTATAAAAATGGATGTAAGTATAGCCTGCGAATGGAGCGATCATCCCCAGGATTTCGCTCCAGGCATTGACCCGCCACCAGTACCAGCGCAGGATCATCACCAGCCCCACCCCGGCGCCGCATTCGATAATAAAAGCCCAGGCGCCCTTGATGGTTTCTAATTTAGTGGTGATATAAAGCGCCACAACCATCATCAGCACGGTGGTCAGGCGGCTGGCTATAACGTAGTGGCGCTCATCCGCTCCCGGCCGCATGAAACGTCGGTAGCAGTCGTTGATCAGGTAGCTGGTGCCCAGGTTGAGCTGGGTGGCGATGGTGGACATGTAGGCGGCAAAGAACGCGGCCACCAGCAGGCCTTTCAGGCCTAGGGGCAGGAGGTCGCGAATAACCATCACGAAACCTTCCTTTTTTTCGGTCGGTCCGAGCTCAGGATATAGAATCAGCGAAACCAGGGCTACCAGTATCCACGGCCAGGGGCGCAGGCAGTAATGGCCGATGGTGAACCAGAGGGTGGCCAGCAGGCTGTGACGTTCGTCCTTGGCGCTCATCATCCGCTGGGCCACATAACCGCCGCCGCCCGGCTCGGCTCCCGGGTACCACGAGGCCCACCACTGGATGCCTAGGTAGGCCAGTAAAGCGGGTACGCTCAGCTTTAGCACGCCGGTCGCCCCTTGCGCACTCGAAAAATCACCGATACTCGGAAAGAGCCTTATGGTTTCCTCCGGCAGCTTGGCCTTGAGTCCGGCCAGGCCTCCCACCTCGGGGTGTAACACGGCTACCACAGCCAGGGCGATGCAGCCTACCATGGCGGTGGTAAAATGCAGAGCGTCGGCTACGGCCGCGCCCCATATCCCGCTCATAGCGCTGTAGAGGGTTACGAAAGCCATACAGAGAGCCACCACCAGCACCTTGTTCTCCCAGCCCATTAAGATGTTCAGTATGGTAAACATGGCCAGGTTAACCCAGGCGATGATCACCGAATTGATGAATAATCCCAGGTAGATCGCCCGGAAACCCCGCAGAAATGCCGCCGGCCGGCCGCTGTAGCGCAGCTCGATGAATTCTACATCGGTGATTATTTCCGCCCTGCGCCACAAGCGGCTGAAAAAGAATACGGTCAGGGTGCCGCCCAGCACAAAGTTCCACCAGAACCAGTTGCCGGCCACCCCGTTCTGGGCGACCCATTCTGTAACTCCCAGCGGCGTGTCTGCGGCGAAAGTTGTGGCGATCATCGAAGTACCGGCGATATACCAGGGAAGGTTGCGTCCGGAAAGAAAAAAAGTCTGGGTGCTTTTTCCCGCTCGCCGGGAATATGACATGCAAATCAACAAAACCACGACAAAGTAGCCGATGAAAATCATTTTATCCAGTAAGCTCAGAACCATGATAAAACCTCCGCAGAAATCAACACAAAGTTTTTGAACGACTCCCGGAACAGAACAGAATGTACGATTTAAGCTGAAGCTTTTTATTCCTCTCGGGTGAGCCTTCCGATCAGGCCGGAGAATTCCGGATACCGGTGAGAAAGGCTCTGGCGTTCGCCCAGTTCGAAGTCCTCTGAGTCGAAACCCGGTGCGACAGTGGTACCCAGCAAGGCGAAGCCGCCGCCCTCATTCAGGTGCAGACCCTGCCAGACGGCGCGGGGAACCAGGACCTGAAGCAATTGACCGGCCTGGATGTCCTGTCCCAGGGTTTTTGTCTCGCCGCGCCCGTCCGGATAAAGAAGAAGCAAGGTCACCGGGTTCCCCAGATAAAAATGAAATATTTCATCGCTGCGCAAGCGGTGCATTACGGAGCAAGTCTCAGGGGTCAAAAGATAATAAATCGCGGTGCTCAGGCTCCTGCCGGCTCGATAACGGTTTCCCAGGGCTTCGGGCCTTAAGGTGTCTGCGCTGCGGTAGGTCTCCCGGAAGAACCCGCCTTCGCCGGTGTGAGGCTCGAGCCCGAGGTGCCTGATAATATGTTCTGCATCCATTTTACGACTCCGCACGACAGTAAAACCAAAGTAATTCCAACAAATGCAGCCGGATCGCCCGGTGTAGTTCCGTAACGATGGGAGCTTAAAAAAGTTCCATTTAACGGAAGCGATTTTTGTCCTGCTTTTCCAACAGAAAACAACTATGGTAACACATGGGCGTAGAGTCAAGCCTTTCTTTTAATGGGCCCGCATGGTCATAAATGAAAACCGGCAAGAGTGATAATATTTTTGGTAACCACTGGAGCTGAACAGGATGATTTCTCATTAATAGTTAAGATCAGTAGTTTATCAATAATCTTTGCGGCCTAAAAGAGACGGCTCTCTAAAGTCAAATTTTCAACCTGTATTTAGAAATATAAAATATTGTTGATTATTTTTCGAAAATGTGGTAATAATTTAGCAATGGTTTCCATAAATTTTTTACTTAAGTAGCCTGGAGGAGCAAGGATGCGAAGCGATTTATTCGGCCAGTTTTTGCTTGAAAACGGTATAATCGATTCAGAGCAGCTGAAACAGGCCCTGGATTATCAGCGGGCACACAAACGTGTGCTTGGAGAACTGGCTGTGGAGAAGGGATTGCTCGATGAAAAGGGGATTTCGCACATAATCAAGCGCCAGCGTCATGAGGATAAGGATTTCGGTAAAATTGCCTTGGAACTGGGCTTGATGACCAGGGATACCCTGGATGAATTACTGAGCGAGCAGCAGCGATCTCATTTGCGTCTGGGGGATGTGCTGGTCAGGTTGAATCTGATAAGCGAGCAGGAATTAAAAAAGCAATTGCAGGAATTTAAGGCAATTCGCCAGGTCGATACTGTCAAGGCTATTGACGAGGAGAAAACTTTTAAAGAAAACCCTGCACTCGGTTTTTTCGACCTGGCCAGCAAGGTGTTACCCCGCATGACCCGGGGTGTATTTTTGCCGGGAGGATTCTACCCCACTATCTCCTGCTCGAAATACGATCTGGGATTCAGTCAGCGTATGCGGGGTGATCTGGACATGGAAGCGGTATTTATCATACCCGAAAAGCTGTTCCCCATTCTGGGCGACTCGATTGTGAATAACCACGGAAAGAGCAGGTTGAAATACGAACGGTCGGTCAAGAGCCTGGTCAATGTAGTCATGGAGCTATTTGTCAAGCAGCAGGAGAGGTTCGGTTTAAAGCTCGAGTTGTTGTCGGCCCCGAAAAAAATGAAAGAAAATACCTATTTGAAACACAAAAGCAAAAGCCGCGAGACTACCAATGCGGAGGTTTTCCTGATAAGCCCCCATGACCCCGAAGGCGATCTCCTGGAGTTTTATTTGTCTTTGATTTTCAAATAGGTTGGGTATGATTCATGGCGGATGGGAGCAGGGGGAAATATATCAGGCGCTTGACTGATTTTAAAAAATCTTTTTTTCCGGCCGGCCCGATCCAGCGAGTCGGCTTTTTTGTTGATGCAGGGTGTTTAGAAACCTGGAGGCCGGGAAAAAATCAAAAGCAGCGGCGCTGTTTGATTAGGGTCGGCCAGGATGGATTTCCCGTTGCCGTCGAGCACCACATAGATGAAATCGCCGCTTACCACCAGGCCCTCGCTGTTGCGGAAGAAATCCATGGGGTTCTGGTAGCGGAAGGCGCTGCTGTCGGCGATTTCGCTGAAATCCCCCCTGGCGATTACCTGGCCGGATTCCGGATCGACCTTGTAAATGGTACTGTTCATCCGTCCCAGGAAATAAAGCATGTTCCCATCGTTGTCGGCATCGGTAAGATCGAGGCTGCCGTCTATCAGGATCCTTCCCTCGGGATGAAAGCCACTGTCGCTGATACGATAACATACTACCAGATTGGGCATCATCTCGTGCGCCAGGAACAGCCGGTCGCCGATTTTGGTGATCCCCTCGAAGCTTCTGTTGATCCCTCCGGCACCTAAGTCTTCCTGGCCCTGGAAGAGAATTTCGGCCGGAGCTACCAGCTCAATTGACCCTTTCTCGACATTCAGCTCCAGCAGCAGACGGTCGCGTTCATCTACCGCCCAGAAGCGGTTCTTCCCGACCGATGTCAATCCCTCCAGATCGAACTTGTGTTGTTTGTGCGCTTGGGCGGCCAGGGAAGCGAAAGCCCCGGTATCTTTAAAACTAGTGATCGCCTCGAGAGCAGGGATGCGCGAGGAGGGATTTAACAGCGAGTCGACCGGTACGCGGTAGAGCACCGGTTGTACCATACTCCAGTCCGGAGGCGTGGGTCCCCTGTCGTCCACCAGGTAGAGCCAGCCGTCCCCGGACATAGCAAGTCCCGAAAAGTTTTGGCTTTGTGCGCCCTCCAGGAACACTGCCCGCCGGAGGGAGAGTTTCACCCTTTTAGCGGAAGACTCCTGCGAACAGGCGATTATAGCGGCGGCGGGCAAGAAAATCGAAAGCAGAATCAGTCGCCGGGTTAGCTGCATGGCATTCTCGACAGTCGGCAGGGAAAAGGCTGAGATTTGTATTGCCGCTTAAAATAGGCTGTTTTTCTCAGAATTGTCAAGGCAGGTGTTTTTATTTTTTCACGGCTACTGCTTATGAAAATAAATCATGTTTTGAGATGTTTCCTTAGTTCAAGAGAATTCCATAGGTCGGGCACGGCCACATCACCGCTCGTGGCGCGTACGCTAACGAGCCCTACCCTGTGCCC
>CAZSTM010000362.1:0-4819 GCA_964609635.1 uncultured Gemmatimonadales bacterium | reverse complement strand
ACCAGCGGAAGTGTCCCAGCTTTTCAAGCCCTCTTCCCAGAACCCATCGAAACGCCCGGCAGCCAGGCAGGCCAGATCATAGGCCGCGGAACCGTCCCGGCGCACTGCGAAACTCCGGGCCAGAAACCTTTCGAGACGGCTCACGTTCCGGGCCAGCACTTCCGGCTCATGGAGGTTATAAGGAACGCCGGTAACCAGAAAGGCCCGTTCAAGCTCTTTCCGGGAAGAGACCGCTATCGAGCGATCGTCGAGAAAGGCACCGCCGCCTTTGACAGCGGTGAACATCTCGTTCAATGCCGGCTGATAGATCACCCCCGTCACGGCCTCTCCGTGCAATTCCAGAGCAATCGAGACAGCGAAACAGGGATAACCGTGAGCGTAGTTGGTAGTACCGTCAAGGGGGTCGATCACCCAGCGGTATTCACTTCCGCCTTCGGAACGGGTACCCTCCTCGGCCAGCAGATCGTGATCCGGAAACTGTTCGGTGATTCCGCCGACCAAGAAACTCTCCACACGGCGGTCAAGATCGGTCACCGGGTCGATTTGCCCCTTGAGCTCGATATTCACCCCTTTTCCGAACTCCTCCATCAACATCCGGCCCGCCCGGCGCGCCAGGGTAACCGACAGGTTAAGCGCACGTTCAATAAGTTTCCGATCCAGTGCGACCTCCGAATTAGATCTGTCCGGCGAGATACTCCCCAATATGAAGCTCACAAAATAATCCTCCACCCAAGGGTTTGTCAAGCCGGGTAACAGTAGTTCTTGCCTGTGGAGAAGGTATCCGATATTTTCATCTGGGAAAAGCCATGCAGGATTTTTTACCGAAGGAAGCGCATATGATATTTACACTTTATCTTCTGTCCCTTATGGCCCTGTTCACTCAAGGATGCCTCCATGAGGCGGGTTCAACCACCCGACCTCCGGGGGTCTCTACGGGCCTCGAGGTGCTTGAAGCAGAGGATTTCGCCCGTCTCAAAGGCCTGAAACTGGGAGTTGTCACCAACCACACCGGTGTGGACAGCCAGGGAAACTCGATAATCGACCTGCTCCTGGGCAAAGAGGACATCCGGCTGCTGGCGATTTTCGCCCCGGAACACGGATTGAGCGGCAAATTAGAGGGCGCCTATAATTCATCCCGGCTGGAGGGAGGCGAGCTGACTGTTTACAGCCTGTACGGCGAGACCCGTAAGCCTCGTCTTCAGTGGCTGGAGCACCTCGATGCGCTGGTTTTCGATATCCAGGATATCGGCACTCGTTTTTATACTTACAGTACCACCATGGCTCTGTGCATGAAAGCGGCGGCCGAGGCGGATATCAGGTTTTTCGTGCTCGACAGGCCGAACCCGATCGGTGGATTGGCTGTCGAGGGACCTGTGCTGGAAAAATCCCTCCAGGGCAATTTCATCGCCTACTATCCGATCCCGGTGCGTCATGGTATGACCATGGGAGAACTGGCCTGTTTGTTCAACGAGGAATTCGGCATCGGGGCGAGCCTGGAAGTGGTCGAAATGCGAGGTTACCATCGCGCCATGTACTATGACCAGACCTCTCTGCCCTGGGTCGATCCCTCACCCAACATGCGCAGCCTCACGGCTGCTTTTCTTTATCCGGGGCCGGGCATTGCCGAGGCTACCAACCTTTCGGTGGGCCGGGGCACCGGGCTTCCGTTCGAGCTTTACGGTGCACCTTACGTAGATGGAGATCGGCTGGCTGAAGAGTTAAACGGGATTGGGATCGAGGGAGCCACTTTCAAGGATACCACGTTCACGCCGGTTTCACACAAGTACCAGGGTGAGCTCTGCGGCGGAGTGCGGGCCGTGGTGACCGATCGAGGACGGTTTCGCAGCCTCTTTGCAGGCATGCACCTGTTGAGCGTGCTGAAAAAACTCTATCCTGAAAGGTTCGACCTGTCGAACATCGACCGCTGGATAGGGCGCAAAGAGGTAAAGGAGAGGATCGCGCGCGCAGAGAGCGTGGAGAAAATTATCAAGGATTGGCAGAAAGACCTGGAAAAATTTTTAGATGTACGTGAAAAATACCTGCTTTACCCGCAGTAGCACCTCTGTTGTTTTTCGGAGTCCCGCCTTCTTAATATTCAGCCGGCAGCCACATCAGGCTTTTCTCTTATCGGCAATCAACCGGCCTCCCACAGCTACATTCTCCGGCGGATTTTCTTTAATCACCACCACGATGACTTCCGCGGGCAGCCCATAAGCTTTGGTTGCCGCCCCGGTCAATTCTTTCACCAGAGTCCTCTTTACCGCGATGTCTTTTATTTTCGGTCCCTCTATGGTAATATTGGGCATTTTTTCACCTCCGTGGCTTTCGTGGAATATGTTCGCTAAAAAAATATTATTACAACTTTACTCACTCCTCTTCGGGCTCAAACTCCGCCTCGATTGTCAGGTATCCTCGTTTCTGCCAGTCAGATGCGCTCAGCTCTCTGAGTGCGCAATCAATCGCCTCTCGCACCCGGCCTTCGGTTTTGCCGCTAAGCTCCTTAAGTTTGGCGTACACAGCTTTCACCCTGCCTTCGGCAAGCGATACCATAGCTTCCACCGCGGCTTCGGCATCGTTGTCCGTGGTCGCGGGATTTACCACCAACTCGGCCATGAAATCCACACTCGATTCCGTGCCCACCTTGCCCAGCACCCGGATGCACTCGTGGCGTACCTCTTCACATTCCTGTTCCGAACTCTTTAAGAGGCTCACGATATGTCGAGCCAGCGGATGTTCGCTTTCTTTCACCCTCAGTCTGGACAGTCCCTCCAGGGCCGCCAGTGCTACATCCTGAGATCCGTCGGTAACCAGCTGCATCAAGGGCTCTATCAGTTCTTTGGTGCCTTCGAGCCAGCCCATTGACAGCATTGCCCGCCTGAGTCGTTCGGCATCCACCTCTTTCAGGCGTGATTTCATATTTTTTAGCAGCTTGGTCCGTTCTTTTTTAGAAAGAGATTTAAAATCCATCGAGTCCATCTCATCTCCTTGCTCAAGGGAAAATCAAGCTTTAAGCAATTCACGCGCACCGCGAAAAGTGCGGTTAAGCAGGGTCTCAGCGCGGGATGAGTCGAGCGAGCAGTCGGCCGGGCGGCAAAGGCCGCGTTCCTGAAAGGAACCCGCGACCGCCTGATCCTTGGAAAATCCCAACGCCGCGAGCAGCCCGATACCGAAAGAGAAGCGATCCAGGCGGTCGCGGCCGGCCACATGCAACAGCCCCTCAGGCCGCATCCTGGCCAATTCCAGCAGTGCTCCGGCCAGTTCATCCACCAGAAGCGGCGAGCGAAATTCATCCTGAAAGAAAGTGCAGCTTTGCCCGCTGCCGATTTCCTCAACGGCGAATTTCAGATGACCGGGCACTCGTGCAAAATCGTAGAGCAGAGAGGTTCTCACCACCAGCGAGTCTGTCAGGACATCGCGGACAATCCCTTCCGCATCCAGCTTATCGCGGCCGTAATCTATGACCGGCTCGGGCACATCCTCCTCGCGGTAGAATCCCTTTTTGCCGTCGAAAACCAGGTCCGTAGAGAGCAAGACAAAATAGGGTTTCTCGGTCAGTGAGGCGCAGGCTTCAACCAGCCGGCGAGTCCCATGACAGGTTACCTCACGTTCTTTCTGGCTGTAGGCCGTATGGATCACCACCTCGGGCATCACGCGTTTAACCAGCCCGGTCACCTGAGGCTCATCCTTGAGGTCCAGGCGTTCCTGCCGAACGCCGGGGGTATCATCAGGCCGGCGGCTGAAAAAGGTTCCCCAGACCTTGTAACCCTCCTTTTGTGCCAGGCGGCAGAGGGTTTCGCCCAGGAAGCCGCTGGCACCGGTAACTAAGACCCGGGTCATCGATCACGCTCCTTTACCGGCGATGGCGATCATGCGGTAGGAGTGATTCGGCCGGTAAGGCGAACGGTCGAAATCCCCCCAGAAATCTATCACTTTGAACCCGGCTTCCGCCAGCAGGCGCCTCAAAGCATCCGCCTCGAACATTCGTATCTCGAACTCGTAGATATGGGCTTTACGGCCGTCCCGGAACAGCAGCGCCCTTTTGATCCGCAAGAGATTACCTCCCGGTTCGATGCGGCACTCCTCGACCATATCGAACGAGGGGTATTCCTGCTCGAAAGTCCCGTCAAATGCCCTGCGTGCCACAGTCCAGTTGATCAGGTCGAGCAGGTAGCATCCTCCGTCGGCGAGCACCCGATAGACCTGTCGCAGGATACTCAGGTCATCTTCCGGGTCGGTACCGTAACCGAACGAGGTGTACATCTGGATGACCGCCGCGAACGAACCCTCTTGCAAGGGAAGCTGGCGCATATCTCCCAACACCGCCCAAAGGCTTCCTCCGGCGGAACCACGGTCCTTCACGGGAATCTGGTCCAGGAAATAGCGGCAGCCGTCGAGTCCCACCACTTTATAGCCTTTCCGAGCCAGCGAAACCGCGTGCCTGCCCCAGCCACAGCAGAGATCCAGCAGGGGGTATTCTCCCGGAGGTCCGAGAAGAGCGCTGATCGCCTTGACTTGACCGGCACTGAGCCGGATTTCATCGCGGTAGAGCTCCCGGGTGTAGGGACCGAATTTTGCGTTGAACCAATCGGGAAACGCCATTGTTCTGCCTGGTTTCGAATGATTAGGATTGCGTTTAACGGTGAGAATTGCCGTTCATTGGAAATAAGCCACGGCGTTGCGGAAAATCGTCATCCCCTGCCCCTGCTCGTCAAGTTTTTGTCTTGTCCAGCGCGGGTGATGGGTGCGGTGCAGGAAAGCTTCCGGGTGGGGCATCAAGCCGAAAACCCGACCGGTGGGATCGCAGATACCGGCGATATGG
>CAZSTM010000361.1:0-4821 GCA_964609635.1 uncultured Gemmatimonadales bacterium | reverse complement strand
GACTGCAGGGCCCGGCTGCGAGAAACATGGCGCAGGCGGCTGATAGCCTTTTCCTTGATTTGACGCACGCGCTCCCGGGTAATCCCCAGCACCGAGCCGATCTGCTCCAGGGTCATGGGTTCCTGGTTGCCCAGACCGAAATAGAGCCGCAGAATCTTAGCCTCCCGCTCTTTCAAAGTGCTTAGAGACTCATTGATCACATCGCTCATAGCGTTTTCGAAAGCGCATTCAGCAGGTCCGCGGTTGTAATTGTCGGGCAGGTAATCGAGCAGGCGATTATCCTCTCCCGGAGTCAGCGGCGCATCCAGGCTCAGGTGAGACTGAGAAATCGACAGGGTCTTGCGGATTTCCTCGAGGCTGATATCCATTCCCTCGGCGATTTCCTCGACCGTGGGTTTTCGTCCCAGCTCCTGGGTGAGCATATTGCTCTTCTTGCCGATCTTGTACAGCGTACCGGCCCGGTTGAGCGGTACCCGCACGATGCGCGACTGCTCGGCCAGCGCCTGAAGAATCGCCTGGCGGATCCACCACACTGCGTAGGAAATAAATTTGATCCCCTTGGTCTCATCGAACTTGTGCGCCGCCCGGATCAGGCCGACATTCCCCTCGTTGATCAGGTCGGCCAGGGAAACCCCCTGGTTCTGGTACTTCTTAGCCACACTGACTACGAAACGAAGGTTGCTCCGCGTAAGTTTCTCGAGGGACCTCTGGCATCCGGTTCTGATTTTTTGAGCTAACCCGATCTCATCTTCCCTGGCAAGTAGAGGATAGTTGCTTATTTCTTTCAGGTAAAGATCAAGCGAGCCCTCGTCAAAGTAGGATTTTTTAGTGTGAGTTGCTTTCATCTATTTATCGGCTCCATAACATCGAAGGTAAAAAGTGTTGGATTGCGAACGATTTCCGAGATTCTAGCCTGGTTACTGAATAATCTGGCCGATCCGGCCGAAACGAGGAAATTTGTGCTTCTTGTCCCACGAGTAGTAAAGAATCAACGGACGGCCCTTGATCAATCCCTCGTCGACAAAGCCCCAGAAACGGCTGTCGCTGCTGTAGTCACGATTGTCCCCGAGACAGAAGTATTTACCCTCGGGAACCACCAAAGGTCCAAAATTATCCCGGGTAGGGCGATAGTTCATACCCGAGAGCTCTAAACCGTCGACCAGGTATTCATTCTGCCAGAAAAAATTCTCCGTACTGTAGAACCGATTCTCATCGCGGCGAACCGAGGGGTCGATCTGCTGGACATAAGGCTCGGGCTGGGGTACGGAATTAACATAGAGCACCTTGTCCCGCATCTCTACTGTATCGCCGCCCACCGCTACGCATCTTTTGACAAAATCCAAATCCCGGTCTTTCGGGTATTCGAAAACCACTATGTCGCCTCTTCTGGGGTCGTCAAAACCCGGAAGCTGGATGGTGGGCAATTCCAGATCCAAAAGCGGCAGTTTACGGGGTGTCTTGGCCCCGTAAACCATTTTATTCACCAGAAGATAATCCCCAACCAGAAGAGTGCTTTCCATCGATCCGGTAGGGATTTTAAAGGCCTGCACCAGGAAAATGCGAATAACGAGAAAAAGTATGAACGCCAAACCAAGCGATTTGGCCCATTCCTTCATTCTTTGTCTACCTCATACCTCCCCGGTATAAGCCTCCTTGGATATTTTCATACCCCTGAAATGATCTTTCCGGGAAAGAGCTGTAAGTTGTTAAAAACTAATATATTGTGATTTTATAAATTCTTTCTGCAATGAAGATAAGGTGTTTCAAGATAAGTTTTTAATTATAACATAATTTTACATTTATGTCAACATCTATCCTTTTTCTGTGGTTGCTAAGCTATAATTTCATTCTTTAGCTGCAAAACGAACCTGCCATCCCCCGAGAGCCTTAAGTTCCCACACGGCGGCGAAGTTTTCCGGCGTACCGGAGCCTGGGCACCCTGCGCACAGGAATGTTAATCGCTTCGCCGGTCCTGGGATTCCGGGCCTTGCGGGCTTCGTAGCGTCTGGATTTAAACTTCCCAAAACCCCTCAGCTCAATGGTTTCTCCAGCGGCCAGGGCCTGGCACAGCAAGTCGATCAGCCCTCCTACTACCTCTTTTACCGTCCCCCGGTCGATCCCGGTCCTCTCGGCAATCAGGCCGATCAAACGGGCCTTGGTCACTGTCGGGGGAGCGCCTAGCTCCTGCTCCCTCTCCTTCTGGAACTGCTTCAGTTCCGACTCCAGCTGCTGGCGAGCCAGGTAGCCGGTGGCCACCAGCAACTGGCCGATATAGATACGCTTTCCCGAATATCTTCTCTTAATATCGTCCACCTGCTCCTGAGTGAGAATTCCCAGGGACACCGCACTCTCGGAAAAAATGCTTCCCTGTCGGTCCATATCTTCCAGAATACGTTCCACATCCTTGAAGGAGATCAAATCGTGTGCCAAAGCGACTGCGCCCAGGCTCTCTTGAAGAATCTCCTGCAGCATGAGAGCCTCATCTATGTTTTGCTGTTTAACAAACCCTTTACGTATAAGGTATTGGCCGAAAAGCTCTTTAGGCATGACCGCTCCCGCTTTATCATTGTAATCGATTGCTACATAAGAAATTATAATGTCTCCGCCGCCGGCGGCCGAAACAGTTGGTTCACCTTCCGGCTGCTAAAAGACTTTATCATTTTTTAGGGGTGTTTGTCAAGCATAAATAAACAGAATTAATGGAAAATCAGACCGGGAAGAGTTGCCTCCACCATTCTTAAAGGTTATATTGCTGGTTACCAAGCTTCCGGCGGCAGGCCGTCGGGTGTACTGCGGCTAGTGCCGAACTTCGGAGTTTTTTCCATCGAGGGCCACCGGCAATGACCAAAAAAAATAAAAGCAACCACTTCGCCCAGATCATCGTGGGCAGCGGAGCGGCCGGTCTTACCGCGGCGATTTATTCCGCCCGTGCAGGCCTGGATCCCGTGGTTTTTGAGGGCGGCATGCCGGGAGGGCAGCTTACCACAACCACCGAGGTGGAAAATTTTCCCGGATTCGAGAAAGGGATTTTGGGCCCCGAGTTGATGAATGAAATGAAAAAACAGGCCCTTCGTTTCGGCGCCCGTTTCCTCCAGAAAGAAGTAGAAAAGACCGATTTTACTCTCGGCAAGCCGAGGCTCACAGCGGCCGGTGAAAGCTATACCGCCGATACGGTGATTATCGCTACCGGTGCCAGGCCGCGCTTCCTGGGCCTTGAGAACGAACAGCGCTTCATCGGCCGCGGAGTAAGCACCTGCGCTACTTGCGATGCCTTCTTTTACCGGGATAAGAAAGTTGTGGTGATCGGCGGCGGAGATTCCGCCATGGAGGAATCCTCCTTTATCAGCAAGTTCGCCTCCTCGGTTCTCATCGTCCACCGCCGCGATCAACTCCGGGCTTCCAAGATCATGCAGGAAAGGGTTCTGAACAACCCGAAAATAAAGGTTGCCTGGAGCTCGGTGGTGATGGATATCCTCGGTTCACCAGAGAAAGGAGTCGAGGCGGTCAAGCTTAAGAACCTCAAGACCGGCGAGCTTACCACCGAGCCGACCGACGGGTTTTTCCTGGCTATCGGCCATATCCCCAACACCGACACTTTCAAGGGCCAGCTCGAAATGGACGAGCAGGGTTACCTGCTGGTTAAACAGGACACCGCCACCAGCGTGCCGGGGGTTTTCGCCGCCGGAGATGTGGTTGACCACCGTTACCGCCAGGCCATAACCGCCGCCGGCACAGGCTGTATGGCCAGCCTGGATGCCCAGAAATACCTGGCTGAAACCGCTCAACGACCCTGAGCCGGCGCGGCAGGATCCATAAGTTCCGCAAAAAGTGCAACCGTCGGTTTCCGGTACATTATGATTTGTCGATAATCCACCCGAAAAGCGAGGACTTAAAGTCTATGAACCGAATTACAGCCCGCCTTTTCCCCTTGCTGCTGATCTTGGCAGCCTCCAGCCTGAATGCCCGGACATCCAAAGTAAAAAATTACCTTCCCGCCGAGGTGCGCAATGAAAACGGCATCGCCACCTGTTACGTGGACGGCCGGCCGGTGATGCCGATGTCTTTCTGCTCGCGCAATAACCGCGATGAGCGCTACCTGTCCTCACTTTTAAACGCCGGAATAAAAGTTCACTTCCCGATCTGCGACACCGAGTGGAAGGACCCGCAGGGGTTTGAAAAGCTCGAGAGCCTGGCCCACCGGATATTGAAACTCGACCCGCAGGCCATACTTATCCTGCGCCTGTCATTGGACCCGCCCAGGTCCTGGATGGAGGCCAACCTGGACCAGTGCACCATGTTCGAAAACGGCAGCGTAAGGATGATCATCGACAAGAAGATCGGACGGACCTATGATCCCAAGCTGACCGACAACCTTAAATTCTGCCTGGCCAGCGAAAAATGGAAAGAGCGGGCCGAGGAGGCGATGACCGACTTTGTGCTCAAGGTCGGCCGGAGCGATTTCGGCCACCGGGTGGCGGGATACTTTTTCACCGCCAGCGAGACCGAGGAGTGGTACTACACCGTGCGCTACGACAGAAGATACCACGTGCACGATTTCAGCCGGCCGTTTCTGGACTATTTCAAAAATTTTCTGCGCCGCAAGTACGGCAGCGATGCCGCTCTGGCCCAGGCCTGGAACAATGATGTGCGCAGCTTTGAGAGCGTGCGCGTGCCCCAGCTCACCGAGCGCAGCCTTTACACCGGAGTGGGTGAAATCCTGCTCAAACGTTTCGAGAGCCACTCCCACTTCGGCACCCTGACCAACCCGGATTTCAGCGAGTTCGAAAGCGACTACTACCGGGCGGTCAATGAAAGCGTGGC
>CAZSTM010000360.1:0-4827 GCA_964609635.1 uncultured Gemmatimonadales bacterium | reverse complement strand
AAGCCGACCGCAAGCTTTTCTGACAAGAAAAGCGATTTTCTTTTGACAAGCGTTTTCTTTCTACGCCGGTTTACAGTAAAACGGTTTTGCATAAAAAGGGGGCGATGGCAGCCATCGCCCCCTCTGGCAGTGTGGGTCGGTTTGCTCCCCGGTGTTTAATGATTAGAGGGACACTCCTTAGATTTTAACCAGTTCCTCGATCTTGAACGGGCGCAGGTTCTCGATGCTGCGCCTGGCGGCAATCCCGATCAATATAGACATTGCGCCCTGGCGGCTGCCTGCGGCCTGTCCCAGGGGGTCCGGCACCGGACCGCGGAAAAGCATATTCTGCATTTTTACATCGGAGCCCCAGTGGCCGCTGCCGCCGCCCTCGCTGACAGTAAATGTCCTGGTCTTTCCGAAAAGCGGGGTGACCCGGAAATCGGCCAGCCGGTCCACCTTCCAGGGCTGGTTGTGGTACACCCTGGCATCCAGCCGTCCCTTGGTCCCGTTGAACCCCACCCGGTAACCCTCGTAGGGCATGAAAGCGTTCAGCGAATAGCTCAGCATCACCTCGTTATGGTACCGGGCCTGCACGGCCATGGTGTCCCAGATGTTGATCTTTTTGCGGAACAGGCAGGAATCCCGGATGTAGCCGTCCAGGTGTTCGTGGGCCACGTAGAGGTCCATACATTCTTTGTCTTTGGTGATATCCCAGTAAAACTCGCATTTGTCCTTGTGCGGACAGGCTCTGCAGTTGGTGCCGCGGAACGGGCTGTTCCAGCCGTATTTGCGAAGTTCGCCGTAGGCGTAGACATCCATCGGCTCGGCGTTCACCCACCAGTTGAGCATGTCGAAATGATGGGTCGCTTTGTGCACCAGCAACGAGCCCGAGAACTGCTTGAACCCGTGCCAGCGGCGGAAGTATGACGCTCCGTGGTCCGTGTCCAGGTAGTAATTGAAATCGACCGAGGTGAGCTGCCCGATCTCGCCCGACATAATGATCTTCTTGATCTGTTCGGCTTCGGGGTTGTAGCGGTAGTTGAAAGTCACGGCAATCTTGCGCCCGGTGCGCTTTTCGGTATCGATGATATCCTGGCACATCTTCTCATCGGTGGCCATCGGCTTCTCGGTGATCACATCGCAGCCGAGCTCCATGGCCCGGCAGATGTACTTGGCATGGTAGCAGTCCATCGTGGTAACCATCACCTTGTCGGGTTTGGTCTGCTTCACCATGGTATCGAAGTCCGTGAAAGTCGGGCAAGTCGCTCCCATGTATTTTTTCCCGAATTCCAGGCGGCCGGGATTGATATCGCACAGGCCGACCATCTCCACCACGTCGCTGTATCTTGCCAGCAGGTCTTTGCCCCACAGATTGGTCCCCCGGGTGCCGGTGCCCACCAGGGCTATTTTTATTTTTTCGCCCGGGGGTGCGGCTTTCAGGTTACCGGCCCCGAACAGGGGCATGGCCAGGGTCGCCCCGGCTGCCGCAGTGAGAAAATTTCTCCGTCCTAATCTCTTCTTGTCCGCTGACATTCGATCCTCCTTCAATGAATTCAAGCTGCCAGGAAAATAAACGCTCAAAGGGGCGTGTTTCAAGGTTTGGAAGTAGGGGCACAGCATGCTGTGCCCCTACGGTTGGGCGCACACCTGGGTGCGCCCCTACGAAAAACATTTTCATATATTTCCGGGTGAGCCACCGGCTCATGACGGCTGCTTAAAAATTTCAAATAATTTAGAGCAAACCAGTTAAGAGAACAACATAAATCAGACAGGATAACAGGACTGACCGGATCATGCAGGTTTCCGGCATATCCTGAGTAAGAAAGCTGCCTGGTATTATCTGTCCGAATCAGACACACCCCAGAGCGCATCGCGTAAACCCGAGGTCCGCACTATCTTTCGGGAGACCGCCGCCAGAAAAACGTTTTCATTTCCCAGAACTTCCACTTTCTGCCTGGCACGGGTAACCGCCGTATAAATAAGCTCCCTGGTAAGCACCGGAGAATCATCCTCCGGCAGGACAATCAGCACTCGGTCGAATTCGGAGCCCTGGCTTTTGTGAACTGTCATGGCATAGACCGTTTCATGTTCCGGAAGCCGCCCCGGCAGGAAGTGTCTCAATGATCCATCCGACGCAGGGAAGACTGCTCTCAGCTCGCCGTCCGCATCCGGTTGAATAAGCCCCACATCGCCGTTATACAGACCCAATTGATAGTCGTTCCGGTTGACCAGGACCGGTCTCCGGCGATACCATCGGGCATCGGGTCTGATGAGGTTTTCCCCGGCGAGTATGCGCTCCACAATGGAGTTGAGCGCTTCCACTCCATAAGGCCCTTTGCGAACGGGGCATAAAATCCTGAATCGTCCGAACAGTTTGTCCGCTTCCAGGTCCTGTTCCGCTGCCAGGTATCCTTTGAAACCCTCAATTACCCTGGGCTTAAGCAGCTTGACCAGGGCCTCCGGGCCGGGCAGCCCGGAGAAAGAGACCTCCGGGGAATCTGCCGTGCTGAGCAGTTCCAGGGCGCGGCGGCTGTCGCCTTTATTCACCAGCCTGGAGAGCCGGCCGATACCGCTTTGGCTGTCGAAACGGTAGCTTTTATCGAGCTGCACCACGCAGCCGGCGACCGGGCATTCGGCCCGCTGGAGCTGTTCCAGCTCCAGAGCCGCCGCGCCCCCCAGGCTCCGGGCGAATTCATCCGGAAAGCCGGGGACTTCCCTTTCGCCGCAGATGTCGCCCAGCACGCTGCCCGGCTCCACCGAGGCCAGCTGGTCCCGGTCACCCACCAGGATGAGCCTGGCATCCGGTAAAAGAGCGCCGACCAGCCCGGCCATCAGAGACAGGTCCACCATCGAGGCCTCATCCACCACCACGATGTCATAGGGCAGGCGGTTTTCCGGACCGTACCTGAAAGAAGTAGAGCCGAATTTGAAACCGAGCAGCCGGTGAATCGTGCAAGCCTCATCCGGTATGGCCCGTTTTACCGCGGGGCTGCAATCCAGGGTGTCCCTGGCCTGACTGATAGCTTCCTGGAGCCTGGCGGCGGCCTTGCCGGTGGGTGCGCACAGGGCCGTGCGTAAGCGGTTTGCGCCGGGCTGCTCCAGCAACAGGGCCAGGATTTTCGCCACGGTGGTGGTCTTGCCGGTGCCGGGGCCGCCGGAAATAACCGTGAATTTCTTAATCAGCGCGCAGGCGGCGGCTATTCGCTGACGGTCCCGGGTGTCGGGTTCCTGCCGGGGGAAAAGCCGCCCCAGGCTCTCTGCAAAGACTCCCGGATCGACCTCGCCGGGTTCGCGGCCCGCCAGCTCGAGGATCGAATCCGAGACGGTTTTTTCGTACTCCCGGTAACGGTGAAAATAAAGCCGTAGGTTTTCATCTAAAATGAGCGGTTTGAACTCTCCGGGACCACCCACCACCGGGCTTTGTTCGAGCCTGTCTCGCCAGGAGTCGAGTTCCGGACAAACCAGCAGGGCCCGGCCCTGGTCATCCTCGAGCGGCTCGCCCGCCAGGGCTTTCAGGTCGAGGCAGATATTCCCCCGGCTTGTGCTCCGGCTGGCAAGCGCCGCGGCCAGCAAGAGCTCCGGGGAGGAACCTTCGCCGTCCAGGCGGGCCATGAATCTGGCGAAATGTTCATCCAGCCTGGTGAAGTAGCTTCCGGCAAACATGCGATTCAGAGTCTGTTGTTTCATTCTTTGCCAATCAGGGATCTATCCCGGATTATTCGTGAGAAAGAGGTCTCTTTAAAGATTGTGATAAAATCGGGCATTACAGGCTTCTCGTAATTTTGAATCGCAGATTGCACGGATAAAAAATCTGATTTCACGGATGGTGTCACACCACACCACAATACTTTGGCCGGGTAGAGGGGAACCGTGCCATCCGTACTTCATCCGTATGATCCGTGATTCCGAATGTTAGGGAAAACACAACCAAAAGATATTTTACACGAATAATTAGGACTAAACGCGTGTTGAAAAATTAGTTTCAGTCAACTATATCCTTAAGGTTCCTGGGGCGACCGGCCGGTCGCTCCTACTCTTGTATTTTGCCTTTCCCTTTGTATCTCTGTGCCTTTGTGCCTTTGCCCTTGCCTTTTAGGTTCAGGTATTAAGGCACCGGTTTATCAAATATCAGAGCCTTGCCCAGCTCCTCAATCAGTCCCGCCGGGGGCAGGTCGTGGTACAACCCGTAATCGGGGTGGTTCTCCGGGTCGATACCTCTGAGAAAGATGTAATAGACACCGCCGAAATGGTTATGGTAAGCATATCCCGGCAGACGAAGTCGCAGGTAACGGTCCAGGGCCAGGACATACAGGTGATACTGCAGGATGTAGAACTCGCGCTGCATGGTCGGCGCCAGGGCTGGCGGGCGGTAATCCTCGGTCTTGCCGCCCAGGTAATTGGATTTCCAGTCCACCAGATAAAAGCGCTCCCCGTGTTTTAATACCAGGTCCATGAATCCTTTGAGAAAGCCCCTGACCGGGGAAAAACCCAGCCTCTCGATTTTCTCCGGAAACTCCTGTGCCACGTGACCTGCACCGAAATCGGCGAAGATGTTTTTAAGCTTCCGGGGTGTAATCGATTTCAGCGGGAAATAGAACTCCAGTTCGTTCAGGCGGTCCTGCTTACCGGTTTGGCTCAAGGTGAAAACCTCGCCTTCCCGGCCGAGCGGCAGGCTTACCAGGCGGCGGAGCATGGCGCAGACTTCTTTTTCCCACCCGGGATCGAAACCGTAATATTTCAGCCCTTCAGCCACCTGCAGGCCCGGCTTCTCGGTGTTGGTCTCGGTGAAATCCAGCCGCTCGAGCAGCCCGTGAAAAAAGTTGCCGGCTTTGATTCCCCGGGGAA
>CAZSTM010000359.1:0-4838 GCA_964609635.1 uncultured Gemmatimonadales bacterium | reverse complement strand
ACCACGATGTCCTCGATTTCCTCGAGCGACCCGAACTCGTTCAGGGTGCGGATCAGGTACTCGGTATCGCCCTCCCACAACCGGCCTCCGGCCATGTTGATATTTTCTTCGGCCAGTCTGCTGCTAACCTTCTGGAGGCCGATGTTCATGGTGGTCAGCTTGCCCTCATCCAGCTCGACAATTATCTCTTCCTCCAAACCTCCCATGACCCGCACCGCGGCCACGCCGGGCACTTTTTCCAGCTCTCGCTCCACCTCTTCTTCCGCCATCCAGCGCAATTGGTAAAGATCATCTCCGCCGTAGATCGCCAGTCTCACAATGGGGTCCAGAGAGGGATCGTAGCGCAATATCATCGGGCTCTCGACTTCCTGTTGGAAATAAATACGGTCGAGTTTTTCCCGGATCTGGGAGATGGCGTCATTGAGGTCGGTGTCCCATTCGAACTCCAGCACCACATCCGAAACTTCGGCCTTGGAGATGCTGCTGATGCTTACCAGCCCGTTGACAACACCCAGGGCCTGCTCGATGGGACGGCTGATTAGGGTCTCCACCTCTTCCGGCGCCGTCCCCGGATACTTGGTACGCACGGTCAGGGTGGGGTAGCTGATATCGGGCATCAGGCTCATGGACAGCCGCTGGTAGCTGACCAGGCCGAAAACCACCACGGCAATCACCACCATGGTGATCGCTACAGGCCGCGTGGTCGTAAAAGAGAAGAAAGATGTGCGTAGTGATTTGCCCGAACTGTCGGAAACTGTCGGTTTATCGTTCAAGGTAGGTCGCCTTGGAGTTAAGTTGTCGATACGAAAGTCAAGAGGAATATATTTCTAAGTAGAGGATAAACAAACCTTAGAGTGATCGCAAGAAAATCCAAAAATTCGCCCGGGAGATAAGAATGTGCTGCAGGTACCCGGGCAAGGATAAACGGTTGTCGATTTGTTTTTGGGATCAACTTTGATTTTCCGCGCCGGGATCAGATTTTATCCTGTTCGGTCTCCCGGCGGTCCCCGATCTGCGCTCTTTCCTCCAGCAGACCCGCCACCACCTTGACACGCTGCCTGTCCTTGAGTCCGTTCTGGCCCACCACTACCACCCGGTCAGTATCGCTGATCGAAGAGAGAACCTCCACATAGCGTTCGTTGCTGAAACCTTTTTGTATGCGGACCCGGTGAGCCAGGGTGTCCTCTTCCACAAAGAAGGCGAAAGGAGTCCCGTTGTCATAGACCAGGGCGGTCTTGGGAATCAACAGCGCATTCCTGTGTGTCTCGGTGACCAGTTGAACGGAGACAAACATCCCGGGCCGCAGAAGGTTTTCGGGGTCGCTCAGCCTTACCGTGACCTTGAATGTCCCGTTTTCCGCATCCACGGTCGGAGAGAGCCTCTTGACCACGGCCTCGAAACGTCCGTCGGGCAGGTTTTTCGTGCTTAGAAAGGCTTTCTGGCCAACTTTGACCCTGCTTATTTCCTGCTCCGGCAGGTGGATGACCACGATCTTCTCCTGCATGTTCACTATTTCAAATAACGGAGAGGAGAGAGTTACCTGCTCACCCAGCCGGATGTGACGCCGGGTCACTACACCGGCAATGGGAGCGGTGATCCGTGTGCGCCTGAGGTTCAGCTCGGCGGTCTCCCAGTCGATGCGAGCCTGCTCGAGATTGAACCGCGCCTCCTCGAACTCCTTGGTGCTGGTCAACTGCTTGTCGTGCATGTCCTGCAAGCGGTGGAAATCGGCGCCCAGCTTGTCATAGTTTACCTTTGACTTGTCGCGTGCCAGTCGGTAATCATCATCCTCGAGCAGGCAGAACAGGCTGCCTTGGGCCACACGGTCTCCTTCCTCGACACAGAGCTTACGCACCACGCCTACCAGGCGGGAGTAAACTTCCACCCCCTCTTCCGTATCCACCGTGGTGTTCTGCAATATGTAGTCATGCACATCTCCGCGCTGCACGCAGGAGACCTCCACCGGCACGCCTCTGGCCGGTTCCTGATTTTCTGCAGGTGAAGCATTTTCCGCTGCGGCGGTGCTGTCCGAGCTTGAGTCTGCTGCGGCTGTATTGTTGTCACCTCTCCCGTAGGAGATATGAAAAACCGCAACGATTGCGATAAGTAAGATCGACAGCCGGAAAGAATTGGTTTTGATCAGGGATTTGAGTTTCGCGGACATTTCTTGTCGCTCCTTTTAAGATTGGAAAAGTCTGATATATTTTGTTTCCGGAAAGGTTGCAATTTCACCTATGCTTACTTAGACACTTCTAATGTCCAAGTAGTTTCAAAAACTTTTGCGTCGAAGAAAAATTGATGCCGCAAGAAAAAAAGGAACTAATTTTGCATATATGTAGTCTTACTTATAAGAGAACCGCTTACCGAAAAAAAAGCTTGAATTGAATAGCGAGCGAATAGTAATAACCAAAAAAACCTTAACCATCGAAGATTCCGGCTGTTCCAACAATAAGTATGACTCGACAAGCGGATTAAAAGTATCATGGGACCCGGCCGATAAGCCGATAATACTATAAAACGTTGACTTAGCTTTGATTGCCCCTTATTTTTATTTTATATTTTTTTTACAAGCTGGAAATTATAGGCTGATTTTCGCCGCTTCTTTTTTGACCCGACGCTTTTGAAACCGGCCGCCGGTAGGCTCGTATGCTTTCGTTTTGTTACCAGGCAGCATCGGTGGGCGGTCACGGCCGGAGATGATTTTGGGAGCGAAGAAGTTTGAAAGGAGAACGATGCACGGCTTCGGTAAATACATCAAAGGAACGGGTTCTCTACGGCAGGTATTGTTACTGATCACAGCTGCGGCGATTTTTACTCTCTGCTGCGGGAAAGGGAAGGATAACCCAGGGGGAGCGGGCTCGAACAACGACAGCACTGCAACGGCGGACTCGAGCGCGGACAGCACCGCAACGGCTGATTCGAGTTCTTCAGATAAAGATAAAAAGGAGTTAACCTTCGTTCCCGTGGAAGTTTCTTCTGTGGAGCTGGGCGAAGTGTATGATTACATTCTGCAGAACGCTACAGTGGACACCGAGGAGGGGGTGGATGTCCACGCCCGGGTGGCGGGCCTGGTGGAGAAACTCAATGTGGAGGAGGGTGATTGGGTGGCTCAGGGCACGGTACTTTGCGTGCTGGAAGATGATGATTACCGCCTGGCACGCGACAAGTCAAAGGTCAACTATGACAAACTTGGTGCTGATTTTCGTCGCCTGCAGGACATGCATGACAAGCAGTTGACCAGCACCATGGATTTCGAGGAGGCGCGGTTCAATCACGAGCAGGCTCGCATCGACTGGGAGACCGCCGAGCTGAACCTCAGGCGCACACGGATCACCGCCCCCATTGCCGGTGTAGTGACCAACCGCCATGTACGTCTGGGTGAACTGGTGGGTACCACCAAACCGTTATTCAGGATTGTGGACACTAAAGAAAAGATAGCGGTGATTCATGCCCCCGAGCGCGAGATAGGCAGGATCAGACAGCGGCAGCAGGCGTTTTTAACTACGGACAACTTCTCCGGCAGACGTTTCGCTGCAGTAGTCAAGAGGATCTCCCCGATCGTGGATGCATCAAGCGGCACATTCAAGGTTACCGTGGCGCTGAAAGATCTGGAGGAAGAGCTTCGCCCGGGAATGTTCGTGGCGGTCCATATAATTACAGATACTCACGAAAATGCGCTCTTGATCCCCAAATCCTCGGTAGTCTATGAGAACGGCCTGCCTTACGCCTTTTTCCTCGAACAGGATACCCTGGTTCGCCGGGTCCGACTGGAAAAAGGGTTCAGCGATGAACATTACGTGGAGGTTCTCTCTTCGGTAAGTGATACGGACCGGGTGGTGGTGGTGGGCCAGAACGGGCTCAAGGACGGCGCTCGAATCAAGGTGGTGGCCGGTCTGCTGGAGGAGCCCGAACAGGCTGCCGGAGATTCGGCCGCCATAGTGGAAAAATTATAAAGCCAGGGCAGCTGCTTCTTTCAATGAGTATGACAAAGTCGCAGCACTATTTGATATGGTAAATATCGGCTGTATTGTTTCAGACCTGCTTCAAAGATTGCCATTTATTGGACGCCGGATTATCTTTTATTATTTGGTCACATCAGCTCTCGCCCAACTTGAAATCAAACACCACACGATTTTTTCAAAGTTCGCAATGCTCGGAAACTTTTTATTTAATTAGAATTTCGTCGCTTTCAATGTTTGGGGCAAGGTATGCCCGGTTCCCTCGAATGAACCATCAATACAAATTGGAGGTTGACATGCGAAAAGGAATCAAACGAAGAGAGTTTTTGCAACTGACAGCCGCCGGAAGCGCCCTGCATCTTGGCGGTTCGAGCGTTTTAGCCTTTGGTGCGGACCCAAAAGGATCGAGGCTTATAAGCCCGGGATGCAGAAGAACAAAAGTTAAAGTTGCCAGGATTTACATGGCAAGCCCAACCGGCCTTTGGCCGAAACCGACTTTGGATTTTAAAGACGAAATTCGGGTTTATGAAACCGAGTTTGCAAAATTAAAAGACCAGTTGTCCGACGTAGAATTTGTCGTCGATGAGTTGGTCACTTCTGCGGAGCAGGTTGTCAGCATTACAGACAGATTAAAGGATGTCGATGGAATTCTGGTGATTCATTTCACTCTGGGAATAAGTCCGATATTAACTGAAATTCTCAGCGCAGGTCGGCCTACAATGGTTTTTGCCGTTCCGTATTCCGGGCATGAATGGGCAGGATTCGGAGCTTTGCGCAAACAAGAGCTGGGAGCTAAAATGGAATGCATGCTCACCAGTGATTATAAACGAATGGCTGATGCAATAAGACCGTTTCGTGCGATTCATCATTTAAGAGAAG
>CAZSTM010000358.1:0-4848 GCA_964609635.1 uncultured Gemmatimonadales bacterium | reverse complement strand
CCTGGCAGAAGCGCCTGTTACCCGCCGGCCAGGCGGTATTGGAGCGGTTAACAGGACAGTTGAAGAAAAAAGATCGCTCCATATCGATAAATCTGGACTCAGGTTTCAGTTGGCTCAAAAAAGAACGCTTTACCGATGTTGAAGTTATCAGTAATTCCTTCCTTACAGACCATTTGAAAGGATACCGCAGCGCGGGCTACCTCAGCTGGCGCGTGGCGGAACATCCTGGTGGGAAATTTGAAGTGTGGTTGTGCTCGAACCCTTCCGGCGTGAGTGTCGGTTACTGCATCCTCCAGAAAATACGACGCAGGAAGATTATGCCCTATCAGGCAATAATTTTCGATTTTGGGCTGACAGCCGACCCCGCTATCGGTGAGAGTCTTTTTATTGAACTAATAGAACAGCTTTTATTATCTATCGGCTGTGATATTGCCACCTATTTTCTAATCAGTCCCTGGGAAGTTCATTTAAGAAAAAAGGAGTATGAGCTTGTCTGGGAGGACAGGTTTTTACAATTTTCCAAAAACTGCGAAATCCCGGAACATCTTCCATGGCATTTGACTCTTCTTGACACGGAAAAATTTCTTTATCTCGAGTAAGTAAGCTGAAACAAACTTGTGCCGAAGTCTACCTGTGCGCCTGAACAATATTTTCCCATCGGTAAATCTTTGCTTCGGGCAAAGGATATCTGCAAAAATAAGCCGACTCTCTCTTGTCACCCGACACTGTTACTCAATACTTCCCTGTAAATAAAATCCAACCTCCCGGCCAATTTATCATAACCATAGGATTCCACGGCTGATGCGATAAACCCGGGGTTCCACTCTCTGGTGATTGCGGCGATAAGGCTGTCGGCCAGTTTTTGCGGCTCGTGGGCCGGACAAAGGCAGCCGAGTTCCGGGCCGGTGACTATTTCCGGTGTTCCTCCCACCTCGGTGGCCACCACCGGCAGGCCGCAGGCCATGGCCTCCACCACAGAGCAGGGCCAGCCCTCGCGCCAGCTCGGCAGGCAGAAAACATCCGCTGCCCGCATCAGAATTGGAATTTCCTCATGGGGCACGGGTCCGAGAAAAGAAACATGTGCTTCCAACCCGCGCTGGTTTATCATTCGCATCAACTCCGCTTGGTAGTCCGCTTTTGGACCGACAAGCAGTAGTTTCATTGCAGGCAGCGAATCGCCTTGCGTTTTCATAATTCCAAGAGCTTCAACAAGATCTCCCAGTCCTTTTGTCTCGATAAGGTTGCCGACATAGAGTATGATTTTTTCATCCTTCCCTAAGCCGAGACGTTCGCGCTCCTGAAACTTATATCCGGGAGAAAATAACTCCTTGTCCACCCCGTTGGGCACCCAATGTATTCTTTCTTCCTTCACCCCGATCTGCCGCACCTTGCGGCCCAGGTCCCGGCTCACCCCGATAACTGCATCCGCTCCTTTCAACACTTTCCTGGTGGCTTCAGCAATTGCCGGTGAGGCTCCCCGTCCCCCCTTTTCGAACAGCCAGTTAACATCCGTGCCGTATACCGTGACTAATAACGGGAGACCCAGTTCCTCTTTCAATTCCAGGCCGACCAGGCCGAGATCGTATACTGTGTGACAATGGATGAGATCGTACTTCTCCCCTTGTTTTTTCAGGTGTTTTCTCAGAGCGCGATATTTACTTTTCGAATAATAACGGGGCAGGTAACAGTAGCGAACGCTGCTGAACCTGATATCCTTTATAACCCCCTCCCGCGCTCGGGGGAAATGAAGCCTTAGGCCGCGCAGCGCATAGAGGCCTTTGACCACTTTTTGCAAACGCGGCACCAGCAACGGATAATCGACCCGATTCCTCGCCGCCACCGCAGTTACCTGCTTCTGGACGAAAATGTTCTTGGACCTGAAATAAGGATCGGGACCCGCTTCATCTGGCAGGCTGTCCACGAGCAAAAGAATGTTCAGGGGATTTTCACCGGACATGGTAACTTGATTTTCCTTTTTTTCCCGCCGGATTACTTCTCTACAAGCCCATGAAAGACCCATTCCATGGCTGAAACCTTGTTATCTATCGTGGAAAAAGATACTGCAATAATATAAAAAGTTCCAGAGCTATTTATTTTAAATGATTGTATTTCGAGCGATGCGGTCTTGACACCTTCAGGCAGGCCGGTTATCTTGAAACCTCTGAATGCAGTTCCGGTGAGATTTAAATTTCTCGGCCGGCTTTAATCTCTCTCTCGCTCTCCCGGGAAGAGTATCATGCCCTCACTGCACCAGATCAAACAGGATATAGTCCATGTCTGCCAGAGACTTTACCAGCGGAGTATGGTGTCCTCCAACGAGGGTAATGTCAGCGTTCGCTACTCGGAGAACCGCCTGATTGTCACGCCCACGGGGATGAGCAAAGGGTTTCTGAAAGTGACCGACCTGGTGGAGACGGATATGAGCGGGAAGCCCTTGAAAAAAGGGCAAAAAGCCTCCAGCGAAATTAAAATCCATATCCGGGCATACGAAAAAAGGCCCGATGTCCGCGCCGCGGTGCATGCCCATCCGGTTACTGCCACGGGGTATGCAGTGGCCGGCGTGCCTTTTAACGAGTGCGTTCTTCCGGAGATTGTGCTGACTCTGGGCAAGGTGCCGATCGTGCCTTACGGTACGCCCAGCACAGATGAGCTGCCGGATGCGCTCGAGCCCTACCTGGCCGAACACGATGCGTTCCTGCTTGCCAACCACGGGGCCCTGGCCCTGGGTGCCGATGTCATCCAGGCCTATCACAAGATGGAAAGCCTGGAACACGCGGCCAAAATAGTGCTGGTTTCGAGGTTGATGGGAGAGCCGAATCTGCTCAGCCGGAAAGAAGTTGACCGTCTGCTGGATATCCGCGAACGGTATAACCTTTCCGGGGCCAGCCCGGGCTGCGATATATACGGCAAACAGGACCTGGCAAGCAGGATTTACGGCAGCACAAAGCCCGGGGCCGCCGGTTCCGGCGAATCCTCATCGGACGAGGAAGACCTGCGCAGCCTTGTCGAACGAATCACCCGTGAGGTTCTGCGCAAACTGGACTCCTGAGTCCGTGACTAAGGTGTCTGGAACATCCCCGCTGCTTAGGTTCCCGGGATCAAATTCCCTATTGAACCACCCGCAGAGTCCAGCTTCCCCGCAGTGGAGCATCCGCTGCAGCTCGAAAAACCAACCGGTTTAAATCTTCCCCCCAGACCGATTTCAGCCTGGAGTCCTCGAGAGTTATCTTGTCGACTTGGACGGTCAGCTTATCAGCCTCATAGAGCACTTTCAGGGAGAAAGCCTCGCCGCCGGGGGCTTTCTCTTTTAAAGTAATCCGACCCGGTTTATCCAGGCTCACCGTGCAGGGGGTCACCAGGCTCAGGGTCAGGTCTTGATCCAGCCTGGTCAGTCGGTAATTGTCTTTCACCCGGACTTCTCTGCCCCGGTTCAGGCGGATCGAGCGTTGCCACGAGGCGACCCCGGCAGCCGGAGGGTAGGCCCCGGCGATATCCAGAGAAAGCTCGGCGGAGGATTTGCCCGCTCTGTATTTGACATCCCTGGCGGCGAATTCCCGGCCTTCCTGCTGCATCACGCCGTTAATGGTGGGCAGATTGTGATACGCCGACTGCATGGTCCAGATCTCGTAGCGCCGCTCGCTGAAAGTCTTGGCCGTGTAGGTCCCCACACCGGCATCGATAATGGCCGGACGACCGTCCATGTAAACGATGAAATTCCCCACATCGTTGTGGTTATGGCTTTCAGCATTGTGGCCGCCCTTGGCGGCCAGGTACAACCCCTGCGCCGAACCCTCAGCCGAGCGCGCGGCCATTACCTGGATCCCATCCAGCCAGACATCCCTCAGCAGGGGCTGTACGGCAGGCTCAGCCTGAATTTGGGCGAGGTTTGCCAGTGCCGGCAACTGGCGGCCGATGCTGCCGGAAACTCCGGCACTAACCGACATTCGCCGCTTGGCCGCCCACGATCCAAGAGCCGAGAGGTGCCGGTCCCCGATTCTTTCCCCATAGCGGTACACCAGATCATCGGCAATGCCCACTTTTGCCGAAGCATCCGCGAAATTGATATAATAACTATCGTGAATATGGGCCCGGTAGATGTAGCGGCCGATCTGCTGAATCAGAGGCTCGTGGTAAACATCGATTTGACCACCGGTCGCGCTTCTGAGCAGCTCCAGGCAGTCGAAAAGCGAGCCTCCGGCACGGTTCCAGTACCCGGGGCCTTCATCGCATCCGCCGTCCGGACGGTAACTGCCGAGAAATACGTCCAGGCTCCTGAGGATTTTGTGTACCGCCACGGCCCGTCTCTCCTGGTCCTGTTCGAGCAGGAGAAATGCTGTCAGGAGGTTCGAGTTGCACCAGGGGTTCCAGTTGATGACCCACCCGCTGGACCCAAAAC
The DNA here is from genome assembly GCA_964609635.1 of uncultured Gemmatimonadales bacterium. Lineage (GTDB taxonomy): Bacteria > Gemmatimonadota > Glassbacteria > GWA2-58-10 > GWA2-58-10 > JAFGTO01. The sequence continues at coordinate 452 of CAZSTM010000358.1, read as the reverse complement.
CCATCCACGGCCAGTCATCCCTCTCGAAAGCGGGGGACATTATCCGTTCGCTGATTTCTCTTACCAGGCGGTTACGGATCAGCGGGGAAACCTCATCGAGTTGGGAACCCAGAAGGTATTGGGTCCAGGCCAGCAGGGCGGCTGTCTCACAGGAGAACAGGGCCACTATCGGCTCCCGGGTATCGGGCAGCCCGGAACCGGCCTTCTGGTACCCGAGGTGCGCAGGCAGAGCCCAGGTCGATTCTTCGAGAATCAACCAGATGCCGTTTACTATTTGATCGATGAACCTCCCCTTGCCCTCCATACACTCGGCGATCACCAGGTCGCCCAGCCGGCTGCGGCGCTCAAAATAGGGGTTCTCGTAGTTTCTGCGATTGCCGATCCTGGCGTATTCCAGGAACAAGGTGGCCGGCAATAAGGGCCATTTGTCGCCAAGTGCCCGCTCGCCGCGC
>CAZSTM010000357.1:0-4849 GCA_964609635.1 uncultured Gemmatimonadales bacterium | reverse complement strand
CACCGCCTGAGCCGGGCCACCGGCGATCTCAAGGGCTCGGGGGTCTGGGAAATCAACATCAACCCAAATCGCTGGCAACCCGAGCGCAACCGGGACAGTGTTCCGGCGGAAACCAACTGCTACAGCCATATCCGCTACATTCCCCGCAACGATTATCTCTCCAACCCCTTGGAACCCGGACCTGCCGGGGCTCCGGGAGACTATCTGCAGCCCAACAACCAGTTGAACGATCCGCAGCAGAGTACTCTCGAACATATTATCTGGTGGCAGCCGGGAGATACGCCGCCGATTGTAGGTCCAATGGTGCGCTACGAGCAGGATTTCAATTTTCCGCTAAATGAGGTCGAAGTAAACCTGCGGCGGCCTGTCACCCGTGAGGGCGTGCTGGAGGTGAGCCTGTCCACCCATACCCCGGAATTCGACAGCTTCTTCCGCAGGATCGACTCCGGCGACTGGACCGCCTGCGGCAGCCGTCTGGTGTGGGAGCTCAAACCCGGCCCCAACAGTCTCGAGCTCAAAAGCCGCAACAGGTGGGGAAGGTTCGGGCCGCCTGCTGTGGTGGAGCTTGAATATCGCCCCGAAGAGCTGCGGGCACCGGTAGTCCGAAGCCTCGAGATACCGAACCCCGGATTCGAATCCCCGGCGGTGAAAGCCAAAGGTAAGGCCGCTTTGGGTGCGCCGGGCTGGAGTATGATTTACACCGATAACTACCAGAAGCCTTCCTTTTCCGGTGTGGTGAGCGAAAATCCGCACGGCGGCCGCAACTGTTTCAGGATCACCCTGAACCAGGCCGGGATCTGGGCCAAGCTGGCCGGTGAAAAGTTCCGGGTCAACCAGGCCTCCGATGTCAGTCTGCGGCTCTGGCTGCGCGCCGACCGGCCGGACCGTGCGGTTACGGTTTTCATTCGGGATGCCACCGGCGGCGGCCCCGGGTCACAGAGCATTATTCATAGTCGTTTCAGGGTGGGAACCAAATGGGAAAGCTGTGTCCTCAAGGGAAGGCTAACCGCCAGGACCACCGAGGTGATGGTCGGGATCCAGGTAACCGCCGGCACGGTCTGGGCGGATGATTTCTCGATTACCGAGGATGAGCGCTCCGAGCTGCCCTGGTAACGGGCGCGCCGGTTTTTTTCACAGATGACGCAGATTATGCAGAATGGATGATCGTAAAAACTGCCGGCCGGACACGTTGCGAACGTGTGAGTGGTTTTACCACCGGATTGCCCGCAGCCGGTAACTCTTTGTTTTCAAAGTAAAAGGTTATATTGACACCGGACCGGTTAAGGGCTATCTTGGGAACGACAGGGCAGCCCTGCTTTTTTTTTATCGGAGAAAAAAATAAATATTTTAACGGAGACTTATCCATGGATATAGAGACCAACGCCAAGCAGCTCGGCAAGCTGATCTCCCAGACCCCGGAATACAAATACTACAACCAGGCCTCCAAGGATGTAAACGAAAACGAAGAGCTTTCCCAGATGATGGAGAAACTGCGGGAAAATGAAAACAAGGTGTCCGAAATGGTACGCAAGGGAGAGAAGATGACCGAAGAGTTCAAAACGCAATACAATGAACTCATGGAACAGGTCCAGAGCAAGACCCTGGTTCAGGCGCTGATTGCCAGCCAGGAAAACTATCTGAAACTGATGAACAAAGTCAACGAGATGATCGCCGAGGGCATCCGCGAGGGTGCCGAAAGCCGCATCATCACCGATTTTTGATCCCCACAAATGAAAGCCGCATCAACCAATCCTGCCTGTCTCTACGTGGTCGGCACACCGCTGGGTAACCTGAAAGACATTACCTGCCGGGCAGTCGAGGTGCTCAAAAGTGTGGCAGTGGTGGCCTGCGAGGATACCCGCCACAGCCGGAAGCTGCTTGACCGTTACGGGATCGTTGCGCGCGTGATCAGCTGTCACCAGCACAATGAAACCGCCGCCGCAGAGCAGGTGGTCTCCCTGGTGGAATCCGGCCTCTCGGTAGCCTTGATCAGCGATGCCGGCACCCCGGGAATCTCCGACCCGGGCTACCGGGCGGTTACTCTGGCGCTGGAGCGGGGTGTCCCGGTGGTGCCGATCCCCGGCCCCTCGGCCGTAGCCGTTGCGCTGAGCGCCGCCGGCCTGCCCACGGACAGTTTTTATTTTGCCGGATTCCTGCCGGCCCGGGCCCGGGCCATGGACAGGGCCCTGGAAGAGCTTTCCGCGATCAGGGCCACCCTGGTCTTCTATTGTCCGCCACATAAATTGAAACGAACCCTGGAGTCGATGCTGCGCGTTCTGGGAAACCGCCGGGCGGCTCTTTGCCGGGAGATGACCAAGATCCACGAGGAATTCCTGCGTGGGAAGCTGAAAGAACTGCTCGGGCTTCTCCAGGAACGCCCCGGAGGACTCAAAGGGGAGATAGTGCTGGTGGTGGAGGGCAATACGGGCGACACCTCCGGCGAGGCAAGCGAACAGGAGATTGCCGGGCGGGTGGGTTTTTTTCTCGAGGGGCTGCCGGATGCCCGGAGCCTGGGGGCCAGGAAACTGACCCTGCTGGCCGCCGAACATCTGGGGCTGCCGCGTAACAAAATCTATCCGCTGGTCTGTAAGTTTTTGAACCGGGAAGGGTAGGTTGTTTCTTCAGGTCTCAGTTTCTGAATTCCAGGGCGATCTTGCCCGGATAGTTCGGGTAATCCACCTGCCAGATTAAGGCTGCGCCGGGGCCCACCTTGCTGATCTTTCCAGCGTCACCGCTCACATATACCGTGTTGTCGTAACGACTGTAGGTCAGTCTCCAGGGCTCTCCAAGGTTTTCCAGCCTGCCGACGGTATTCGCCTGCAGGTCGATTTCGTAAAGGATGTTTGCCGTGGGGTCCGCTACCCAGCAGATCGAGCCGTCATCGCTGACCGCGATATCCGTAGGATCGGTATAATTAGCCAGACGGAAAACCTTGTTCGGCTCAGCCGTGTGGAAAAGGATTCTTGCCTCGGTGTCCAGAATCCAGGCAATGGTTGAATATCGTCCTGCGGCCACCGTTTCGGGATGGGAAAAATCGGTATGTTCGAACCGGCTCACCTCGCCGTTACCGATCCTCAATACCAGTTTGTCGGAAGAACCCACCCAGACACCATTTTCGGGATAATTGACAGCCAGCGAGGTCGCTCTTGCGTCGGTACGGAAAGATTCTGCCAGAGTGCCGTTGGCACCGAAGTGATACAGCACTCCTTCGGAACCGCTGACCGCGATCCAGAGGGATCTGTCCTGGTAGTTGAAGGCGAAAGCCGCCGTGTTGCTGAACACGGGGTTGCCCTCCAGCGGTTCTCCGTAAAGGCTGAAGCGGCTGATATTGTCGTAGGATTTATCGAGGACCCAGACCTCCTCCTGGCCGGGGGTGAGCTGGAGGTCGTCGGCATGCATGAAATCGGCATCCAGTCTGTATACTTCGTCCCGGAAATCAGGGGTCATGTAGGCAACATTACCTCCGTCGCCGGTCACCAGCCAGCCGAATATCCGGCCCGGGGTGGCCAGGTCGGGTTTGGTCATCGGGCGTTCATTGCTGTCGGTGAGCAGCAGACGTAAGTTGTAGGCATAGGTTATATTGTTTTCCGCGGTGGAATCCAGGAATGCGACTTCACGGGCCGCCAGGGTGGTGTCGTTAAGCACGGCGGTGTCCTGATCGGCCAGCGATACCCGTATGATGTCAAATCCCGCCAGGTCGGCGTAGTCCAGGCTGCCCCAATAGAGATAGACCTTCCCGTTTCCGGCCAGGGCGTTTAACCATTCCATCTCGCCATAGTTCGGGCCCCGAGGGTCGAACGGGTTCGCCCGTTCACGGTCGGAACAAGCGGTTGTCCCTGTCAGTAATATAATCAACAGGGCTGCAGCGCCGTTCACGGGTATGCTCTTCCCGGAATATTTCAACGCATTTTTCTCCAGTTAAAACTCTAACGAAACTCCAGCTTCCTGAGGGGTAGCCTGAAAAGAGAGTCTCCGTTGTTTTTTACCCGGGGTTTTGGGTTCCGAGGACTTTAGCACGTAACGGCGAATGATCAGGTAGCCGAAGACGCCCAGGGCTGCATCGCCGGCGATAAAGGTGATTTTGGAAATCCTGTCGTTTCTCCTGGCCCTGGAGTAAGCATCCTCCCGCGCCCGGCTTCCGATAAACTGGAGATACCGATCGTAGTGCTTGTCTGCCAGGCGGTTATAATGAACCCCGGTGGCCAGCAGACCGATACCTGTGCCCAGGCTGATAAGCAGGTCGGGGGACATCAAGGCCCTGACCGGTGAACGGTACTCATCATCAGGAGACATCTGAGCGATGTAAGCCTCGGATTTATCGGGTTCGAGGGTTACAAAAAGCTCGGTGCCGTAATCCAGGACCCGGTCCAGATGTATCACTTTTGTCTGGAAACCGCCCATTTTCACCAGCACTGAGTCTCCGACTCCGGTCAGCAGGAGGTACTCACCAGGAGTGCGTCCCAGGAAGCGGTCGCGGTATACCAGCTCGGCGGACTGGGGGTCGGTCCGGAAGCTGAAAAGACTCCTGCTGGTAAGGTCGATACTGCGCCGGCCTTGCGAACCCAGGGTGAAAGGATACTCGAGGTAGCGATGGGCCCAGCGGCCGGCGGTATGCAGTGGAAAGAAACGCAGCAGCTGCTCGCCGGGAGGAACTTCCAACCGGATAGGGTTGCCGGGGGGCAGGGTGTCATTGTTCAGGATAATGAAACCCGAGTCGGGAATGATGGTTAGATGGCCCGGTTGTTCCTCGGCGTACAAGGCAAGCCGTCCCGGCCCGAGCAGCAGCAGAAGGAGGAGTAAAACGCCGGCCGGTCCCACGATTTTATTTCCGATGAAAGGCATATACCAT
>CAZSTM010000356.1:0-4855 GCA_964609635.1 uncultured Gemmatimonadales bacterium | reverse complement strand
AGCCTGCCAGCTCGACATCCGCCAGGTAGCCGATAGTGGCGGTGGGCCGCAGGATGTCCCAGCCGGCGGGAGTGTGCTGGGCGATGAAATCACCGCCCACGGTGACAAAGGCGACAATGGTGATATAGACCGCGGTGAAAAAGAGGATGAAAGTCTGGATGAGATCGGTGTAGGCCACGCTGAAAAGTCCGCCCAGCGCGGCGTAAAGGGCGGTGAACCCGATTACCAGGACCCCCCAGATCTGGGCATTCAGCACGGGATCGGAATGTATCTGGGGTACGAAGGCAGAGATAAACTTCCCCACCCCCACAAAAGCGTAAGCCACATAACCCAGCAGCAAGCCCATGGAGACAATGGCGATGGTCAGCCGCGGCAGCTCGCCGGCCCAGCCCTTGCCGAAACGGGTGGTCATCCATTCGGCGGCGGTCACCACGTTGGAGCGGCGAATCCAGCGGCCCAGATGGCACATCAGGGCCACCATTCCGATAACCCAGATGTTGTAATAAAAGGAGCGCACCCCCATGAAATATAAAATGGAGACATTGAGCATGGTGCCGGTAATGTCGATAGAGGACATGCACGAGCTCATCGCGGTGATCCACCAGGGGATTTTATTCCCGCCCAGAAAATAGCTGCGCACGTCGACAGAGGCTTTCTTCTGGTGCAGCAGCCCGATGGCGAGCATGACAGCCAGGTAACCCAGAACGATAAAATAGTCGAACCCTGTCATCGAATCTCCCGCATGGAAGGTAGGACGGCGAGTGACCCTTTTCCTTCCTTGCCCTTCAGGTTAAAGCAAGGGGGGTGGCAAAAAGTTTTTTTAAAATAAAAGGGTTTCCAGGTTCTGGAAAGGAGGTTAATCCTCTAGGTCGTGAAACCCGGGTTTCCGGTACAGAAAAGTTATTTGTCGAGAGCAAGGCGGGTACCGGGGAGTTGAATTAAAAACCACTGGTTTCGATATAATAGGTGCCGTTGGAACCTTAAGAAAAAAAGACCGATAGCGATTCAGGCCATGATTTTTTCCCATAAGACATTCGTATGGTTTTTTTCAGAATCTCTCTTTCTTATACCTCCGGCATTGTTGACAAAGCAGTCTCCTATCCCTTAAATTCTCAACTAATCCATTAATTAATCCTAACCGGTATTCCGGTATCACTTTTAACCTGTAGAAAGGATGGTGAAATGAGAAAAAAGGCTTGTTATGCTATTCTCGCGGGCACGGTTGCGCTGTTTTTTCTTGCCCCGGCCGCTCCTTTGTCCGCGCAGATAAGCAAAAAGAACCTGCGTTTCTTGGACTACCCTGATTTTCCCGATGCTCACTCGACCTGGAGCTCGATCGGTTACAATAAAAAATACAAGAAAGTGTTCATCGGGGTGACCAACCACCGTGACAAGGTAGGGCTTTTCGAGTACGACGTGAACGCCGAGAAAATCCGGCTCTGCGGTTTTCTGCCCGGGCTGACCAACCTGCGCGAATACCAATGGCAGGGCAAGGTCCACTCCGAGATTATCGAGGGGCCGGACGGCAACATGTACTTCGCCACCGACGGGGGCGAGTCCCGCGAGGAATTCCTGATGAACCACCCTCACGGTTACAGCGGCGGGTTCTTCTTCAGGTGGGAACCTGAACTGGAGCGCCTGACCATTATCGGCCGGGGGATGCAGTATGAAAGTATCAAGGATATGACCTTGGACCGTATCAACGGTTTGATCATGGGTATCTCCTATCCCCAGGTGCACCTTCTGCTCTACGATTACAGGAAAAACGACCTGCGTGATATGGGCCGGGTGGGAAGCGACCACGTGCCGCGCGTGCTCTGGAACGACTGGTGGGGTAACATGTATTACAATGACTGGCGCCAGCGGATGATCAAGTACGAGCACGAAACGGGAAAGCTGCTTTTCTGCAGCGACAGCCTCCCGGCTTTCGACGGCACTCCCGGCGGCCGGATAATTACCGGGGTCACCGCCTATGCCATGGACCAGGCCAACGGGGTGATCTACCTGGTAACCTACGGCGCCAAGGTGCTGGCTTTCCGGCCCTCGAAACTCGGTTTCGGCTCGGTGGAGGACCTGGGAGGCGTGTTTGACAGCGACACCAGGGAACCCTTCAATTACTACTGCCCTAACCTGGCCTTGGGCGACAACGGGATGCTGTACTACTTTATCGGCGGGCACGGAAGCTACGCTGAGGGCAAGGATCAGAACGTGCTGATGGAGTTCGATCCCAGTACCCGACAGAAACGCATCGTGCTGAGGTTCCCCCTGAAAGATATCAACGAGGTTACCGGCGCGGGTGTCAAGGACGAAAAAGGAAACATGTATTTCTGCGGCCGCAAGAGCGACCCGCATGCGGAGGCCATGGGCGAATCCGGAGCCAGCCGTCCGTTCCTGCTCATTTTCAACCCGGAAAGGGAATTGCAATGAGCCGGGCAAGTGCTATAGTCTCAAGCACACTGGCGATAGTTCTCTGGCTGAGTGCAGCCGCCTCTGTAGTTCAGGGGCAAATTACCGACAGGAACATCCGCTTCGTGGAATATCCCGGTTTTCCGGAAGCCCACTCCACCTGGAAGTCGATCGGCTACAGCTCACGTCACCAAAAAGTTTTCATCGGAGTGACCGACCACCGCGGCAAAATAGGTCTCTACGAGTATGATGTCGTTGCGCAGAAAATACGACTCTGTGGTTTCCTGCACGATCTGGCCAACCTGAGGGACTACCAGTGGCAGGGAAAGATCCACTCCGAGATCATCGAGGGTCCGGACGGCTGCATGTACTTTTCCACCGACGGCGGTGAGTCCCGCGAAGAATACCTGATGAACCATCCTCACGGCTACAACGGCGGGTTCTTTTTCAAGTGGGACCCGGCCCTCGAACGGCTGATCAACCTGGGCATGGGCTTAAGATTTGAGAGCATCAAAGACATAGCCGTCGACCGGGTGGGTGGACTGATCTATGGAGTCACCTACCCCCAGGTGCACCTGCTGGTCTACGATCCGCAGAACAATGACCTGCGGGACCTGGGCCGGATGGGCAGCGCCCACGTGCCGCGCACCGTGTTCAGCGACCGGTGGGGAAACGGCTACTACGTCGACTGGCGTCAGCGCCTGGTCAAGTACGAGCGCGAGACCGGCAAGCTGCTGGTCTCGGCCGACAGCCTTCCGGCGTTTGACGGCACTCCCGCCCCGATGATTATCACCGGCGTGCCCACCTATGCGGTGGACTCTCGGAACGGGGTAATTTACCTGATCACCTACGGCAATATGATCTGCGCTTTCCGGCCCCGGAAGCTGGGGATCGGCCCGGTGGAAGCTCTGGGTCCAACCTATGAGACCCCCAGGATGCCGCCTCCGGGCTACAGTCCCAACTCCGCTTTCGGGAAAAACGGAAAGCTGTACTACTTCATCGGCGGGCACGGCAGGTACGTGGTAGCCGATACCACCCTGCTGATGGAATTCGACCCGGTCGCCAAGACCCGGCGGGCCGTGCTCAAGTTTCCCATAGATGTTATCAGCGAGGTCACCGGCGCCGATGTCAAGGACCAACAGGGTAACCTCTTTTTCGCAGGCCGCAGGAGAAGCTTTACGGCCGAAGAGATGGGGGAATCCGGCGCCAGTCGGCCTTTCATGATCATGTTCAATCCGGAAAGGAAGGTTCGATGAAAAAAAGCACCATGTTACTTTTAGCAGCAGTTGCAGTTCTTGCGATTCCGATCCGCCAGGCTGAGGCCAGCTATACATTTTTTACACCGCGGGGATGCTTTGCCGTGGAAATCTCCCTGGAAAACCCGGGGCCTGCGCGGCTGCGCCTGCCCATCTACCGCAACGCGATCACCTCCCTGACAGTGGTGGGAGACTACGCAATCGGCGGGACAACGGCCGACAAGGGATTGAGCCCGTTTCTGTTTGCCGCCTCCCTGTCGAAAAAAGAGCTCGAGGTGGTATTCGATCTGGGACAGGTGCTGCCGGGCCAGCGGGCGCTGCAGAGCGGGTTCGGCCGCTGCAAGACCGGGGCGCTCTATGCCGGCACCATGCCGGATGCCGAAGGCGGCAGCGGACACCTGATCAAGGTGGTCTTCGCCGACGGTAAATTCGAGGTCAAAGACCTGGGCGTTCCGGTCGAGAACGAGGGAATTTTCGCCCTCACCGCGGACAGCGAGCGGGGAATACTCTACGGAATCACCCACCCCTCGGGCAAGTTTTTCACCTTCGATATCGCCGGCGGCGAGAGTAAAGTGTTCGAGGAAACCGTGCCTGATAGAAGAGCTCTCGGCCACCTGCACGCTTACTCTCTGCATCCGGAGGATATCCTCAGCCGCAGCCTGGCGGTGGACAAAAGCGGCCGGGTCTACGGCAGCCTGCCGGTGAATAAGCTGTTCCGCTACGATCCCTCCACAGGCAAGATCGAAATCCTGCCGGACGAGCTGCCCGAGGTCTGGGGACGCCGCCCCCTGGGCAGAGTCGATTCCTGGGCCGTGGCGGCCGACGGCACGCTCTACGGTGGTAATGCCGGAGACGGCCAGTTATTCAAGCTCGACCCGGCTACCGGCAGGGTGACCAACCTGGGCAAGCCGATCTTGATGAACCGGATGAAGGGCCTGGCTTTCGGCGCGGACGGCAAACTCTACGGTGTGGCGGGTTCGCTGCCGGGCTATGCCCACCTGTTTTCCTACGACGCCCAGGGGAAAGGTTTCGTGGACCTGGGCAACCCGAACTTCCCTCTCCATGTCCCGGAGATCGCCGAGGATGTGTTTGCGGAGATGGATGCTCCGCTCAAATTCAATCCGAACGATCCTGCGGATGCGAAGGCCATCAAAGGTCGCAACACCTGGAACCTGTGGACGGCAGGCAACGAG
>CAZSTM010000355.1:0-4901 GCA_964609635.1 uncultured Gemmatimonadales bacterium | reverse complement strand
AAAAAAGTTTCAAGTGGTACTGGGTACGCTTGATATTCTGTCTCTGTCACCTGCTCAAATTCTCTCAGAATTGGAATCTATCTATTTCAATCATCTTTCAAATATTCTTCGTTGAAATGCAGAAAAACCAGTAAAGCATTGATTTTCATTTTCTCTTGTGATACAATAAGATGGTGAGTGAGGACGAAAGACGCCGCTCAAAATCGAAAAAGCAGGCTTAGATAACGCCTGTTAACTTTGATATGGGGAATATTGGTTGAGCATATGATTTCTTCTTCAATCCATTTCAAACATATAAAAAGGAGTGACTTACAATGAGATTTCAAAAATGGATTATTGCAATTTCATTTGTTCTTTTTTCGACGGTAAGTGCTTCTTTATTTGCACAAGATCGCCAATTCGCAGGCCTTGGGTTCGGAGTAGGAATATCGTTAACATTGGATACCGGTGAACATGACAGGATATTAGAAGCTATACTAGACGAAAATGGTGTTGTACGGATTTCTAAAGAAAGCAACGATATTCCCAGGATAATGCTGGAGTCCCACTATTTTTTCACTTGCAGTGATAGTACCACAAGAGGATACGGACCCTTTATTGCATTACAGCCGGGCACGGAAGAAATAATTGAGGCAGTCGGGATTGGTTTTATGGTAGGATTAAAAAGGAGTACCGATCCAGAAGATAAAAGCAGTTGGAATATCGGGGTCGGCGCAGTAGTAGACCCGGCAGTTCGGGTTTTTGGAGAGGGAATTGTCAAGGACCAGCCATTACCTTCCGGGGAGACAAATATTCGATACCAGGAAACCAGCCAATTCGGAGTCCTGCTGGTTGCTTCTTTCAGTTTTTAATCGTAATTAAACTGTTAAAGGGAAACATGTTCTTCCAATATATGCGATCTCGGCAGGAGCAATCGCTGAATCGACTGCTTCTCCCTTGACCAGCATGGCTCACTCGATCTGCAAGTTAGCTCTGCAACTGAATTACTCGTCCGTCCTGCCCAGGATCCCGCTCGCCTCCCCCTCCCGCGCCAGATCCTTGTTCACCAGGCTGCGTATCAGGCCGTTGACAAACTCCGGATTAAGGAAGCGCAATGCGAAAATTATAATTCTTCCAATTGTTTGGATATTGGGCGGATAGTCGGATGAGAGGTGGGAGGCGACTATACTGATTTTAATTCACATTGCCAAGCTGCCTGATTCGCCGGCTGCCGGCTTGGGCAAGTTACCCGGCGTTGTCATGATTTGAATTTTTTACTCGCTGTTTTGAGCAGATATTGAGCGATTTATGTCAGGCTTAGATCAGCCGTCTCCATAAATTTCGGCGGTCGTCGGATTTTGGTCGCCTGCTCGAGGGCATAGGCTAATCTTAAGAGAGTGGGCTCGCTGTAAGCCCGCCCGAAAAAAGAAATACCGAATGGAAGGCCGAAAATAAAACCGGCGGGAAGGTTGATGTTAGGGTAGCCGGCAACCGCCGCCGGGCTCGAGCTGCCGCCGATATAATGATCGCCGTTGACTAAGTCGATTGGTGAGGGCGGCCCGCCGCTCGGAGCCATTACAGCATCGAGCTTATGCTCCTGCATGAGCGCATCGATTCCCTTCTCTCGCGATAGACGCAGGTTGTTTTTCAGCGCCTTTTGGTAATCAGGGCTTGAAAGGGGACCTTTGGCTTCGGCCTTGACAAAGATGTCCTGGCCGAAATACGGCATCTCTATTTCACGGTTGCGCTCGTTGAATTCGATAATTTCCTTGAGAGAGCGAACAGGGGCCGCCGTTCCCAATCCCCGCAGGTATTCGTTGATACCGGCCTTGAACTCGTAAAGCATTATCTTGAACTCCTCGATTTTACCCTCCCGGGGAATTTCGACCGGATCGATAATCGATGCACCCCGGCTTTTCATTTCTTCTATCAGATCTTCCACAATGCCGTCCACCGTTTCTGAAAAACCGAAATATTTCCGCGCCACCCCGATCCTGGCTCCCTGCAAGCCGTCAGGATCCAGGAATTGAGTATAGTCCGAGAAGGATTTTCCTGAACTCTCTGTGGTGACCTGATCTTTGGGATCAATTCCGGTCAGAGCGCCCAGCACAATAGCGGCATCTGTTACCGTACGCGCCATCGGCCCGGCGGTATCCTGTGTATGAGAAATAGGGATAATGCCTGAGCGGCCGACAAGCCCGACTGTCGGTTTTATCCCGACTAGGCAGTTCATGCAGGAGGGGCCGATGATCGAGCCGTCGGTCTCGGTGCCTATAGCCACGGAACAAAGATTCGCCGCCACCGCAACTGCCGAACCGGAGCTGGAGCCGGAGGGGTCCCGGTCGAGCGCGTACGGATTACGGGTTTGCCCTCCCCGGGCGCTCCATCCACTGGTGGATTGAGAGGAGCGGAAATTGGCCCACTCGCTGAGATTCGCTTTCCCGAGAATGACAGCCCCCGCCCGGCGAAGTTTCGCGGCTACGTATGAATCCTGATCAGGGATCGAACCGGCAAGCGCCATCGAACCCGCAGTGGTTGTCATACGGTCGGATGTGCCGATATTGTCCTTAATAAGCACCGGAACGCCGTGCATGGGTCCGCGCCTGCCCTTAGTCTTCAACTCTCTATCGAGTGATTCGGCGATCTGCAGAGCATCGGGATTTAATTCAATTATCGAGTTGAGCTCAGGATGACGGCTGTCGATTTCCGCTATTGTCTCCAGGTATTTCTCTGTCAGGTATTTCACCGTGAGCTTGCCGGATTTCAAACTCTCCTGAAGTTCCGGTATGGTGACTTCATCGAACTCAAAAGAATAGGCCTGCGCTTGACTTTTAGTTCTCTGAGCGGCTCTGTCGGATTTGCCGCAGCTTAAAACGGTCATTCCTGCAGCAACGCCCAGAAATTTTCTTCTGCTTAAGGTTTCTTTCACTTTCAACCACCTTTTTTTGTCCGGAGTCATCTGGAGAGTCATTCCGGTTAATGGCCAAAACCTTGCCGCTTTCTAATTGAGTGTTGAAAAAAACCCGCTGCTACTATCTTCCTACTTCTTATCCCCGACCGCTTTCAGCCGTACGGCTTCGAACTCGTCTCCCGGCAGCCAGGCCGGCATTTGATAATCGTTTACCAACCGCCGGGCCACCTGGAAAATCAGGATCAAATCTTGTATCTGTCCGGATAAATCCCAGCTCGGGTCGTATTCATCCGACGGCTGGTGGTAATGAGTGTCGATCCAGTGTTCGACGGTTTTCTTTCCCCATCCTTCCGGCCGGCCGATAAAATCTTGACCACCGTCTAAATAAAGCGCGGGAACACCGATTTTGGCAAAATTAAACTGGTCGCTGCGATAGAAAGAACCCTGCTCCGGCATGAGATCGGGCAGGACGATTCTTCCCTGGGTTTTAGCGGCCTCTTTAACCAGTTCATCGATGGTTGACTTGCCTGAACCAATGATAGAAATATCCCGTGTCTTTCCCCAGATGTTAGCGCCGTCGATATTGATGTTCGCCGCTATTTTTCCCGGCGGGAAAGTCGGGTTTTGGGCATAGTACTGGGAGCCCAGTAAGCCGGATTCTTCGCCATCCACAGCCAGGAATACCACAGAGCGTGCGGGCGGATTATCCAATTGCCTAAAGGCCTGGGCCAGGATTAAAATTGAAGCCACCCCTGAGGCGTTATCCAGCGCACCATTGTAGATAGAATCACCGTCCACCGCTTTTCCGACGCCCAGATGGTCATAATGAGCAGTAAATACTACAGCCTGCTTTCGTAATTCCGGATCGCTGCCGGGAAGCATTCCCACAACGTTGGCTGCTTTTACAATGCGGTATTCGGCATCCAGGCCGGCGCTGACAGCCACTCCCAGGGACACCGGCTTGAACCTGCGTTTCTGTGCGGCGGAGCGTAATTTATCCAGATTTTTTCCTCCCAGCTCGACAATTCGGCGGGCGATATCCCCGGTGACCCAGCTTTTATATACCAGACTGGACTCTCCGGTATGCGGCAGCTCAAACTGTGTTCCCGACCAGCTGGTTTGTACCACTTTCCAGGGATATCCCGCCGATTCGTTTGTATGAATAATGATTACCCCGATTGCTCCCATTCGTGCTGCCTGCTCATATTTGTAATCCCAGCGCCCATAATAGAGCCGGACTTTGCCGCCGAAAAAATCCGGATCGCCGGTATCGGGATCGTTGTTCATGATCAACAGCACTTTTCCCCGTACATCGACATTTTTAAAATCATCCCACTTATACTCCGGCGCCTGGATTCCGTAACCGGCGAATACCAACTCGACGTTTTCCAGCTGGGTTTTCTCTTTTTGCACGCCTGGAAAAGCAATGAATTCATCATAGTATTTCAGCTCTAAATCCCCTTTTTTCCCGGAAATTTTCAGTTGAACCTCCGGTTTGATATCTATGGCAACCACGTCGAAACTCTGGTAATAACTGGAATCTCCGATGCCGGGTTTGAGACCTGACAGCTGCATTTGGCTGGTAATATATCGTTGTGCCAATACGCTGCCTGTACTGCCTGGGGCACGTCCGCCCAACAAATCGTCACTCAGGAAACAGGTGTGTGCTTTGAGGTTATGGTCGTTGATTGCCTCCAAAGCCCGCTCCAGACCCGACTGAGCATATGCCGTCGCGGTTGTTATCATAATAAAAAGAAGTAAACACATAAAGCTTCCGCATCTTTTCAACATACCGGCCTCGTGGTTTAAATTGATATTCCCTGCATCAAAAGATGGCATTCGAAATTATGGTATACCTTGATAATTCAGAAGCAGGCTTTAAGCCTTTTGGCTTCAATCAAAAGGTTCTTTATCGCCTTTGGCACTCTTTCTTATTTGAGAGTTGTCTTAAAAGCGTGTTGAAAAAACACGCTTTTAAGCGGGACATGGATGTCCCGCCAAAAAAGCGCAG
>CAZSTM010000354.1:0-4935 GCA_964609635.1 uncultured Gemmatimonadales bacterium | reverse complement strand
CCATTTCGCTCGGATGCGACACCCTGCCCCAGGACATATCGGTAATGTGCAGCAGGCCGTCGACTCCGCCCAGGTCGATAAATGCACCGAAATCGGTGATATTTTTGACCACGCCCTCGCGTTCCTGGCCGGACTCGAGTTCCTGCAGCAGCTTTTCTTTCTGGGCCTCGCGTTCGGTTTCGAGGATTACGCGGCGGCTGATAACGATATTACGCCGTCTTTTGTTGATCTTGATAATCTTGAACTTGAAAGATTTTCCCATCAGCTCGTCAAGGTTGGGAATCCTGCGCAGGGCTATCTGGCTGCCCGGCAGGAAAGCATCGACTCCCAACAGGTCCACAACCACTCCTCCCTTGATCCGCCTGACCAGGGTACCCTCGACCAGCTCATCCTCCTCATGCGCCTTGCGGATGAGATCCCAGACCCGGATGAAATCGGCCTTCTTCTTGGAGAGCACCACTATGCCGTCCTCATCCTCCAGCCTCTCCAGAAAAACCTCGATGTCACTATCTTCTTTAAGCTCTTCCGTGCTCTTGAACTCCTCGAGAGGTACGGTGCCCTCGCTCTTGAAACCGATATCGAGTACCACATTGGTACCGGTTACCCGGATGATCTTACCCTTGATAACCTGCCCTTCCTCGATATTGGACAGAGTGGATTCGTACATCTCGAGCATGGCATCGTATTCTTCCTGGCTGTATTCGAGGCCTTCATCCTGCCTGCGCCAGTACTCCTCGTCTTCGACATCCGGCTCGGCTGGAGCCTCTTGCGCTTCCGCGGCCTTTTGTTTGGCCTCAGCCGGTTTCTCCTCTTCTTCGGCCTCGACCGGCTTTTCCTTCTTGGCCTCGACCGGCTCTTCCTTCTTGCTCTCGACCGGCTTTTCCTTGTTGGCCTCGACCGGCTCTTCCTTCTTGCTCTCGACCGGCTTTTCCTTGTTGGCCTCGACCGGCTCTTCCTTCTTGCTCTCGACCGGCTCTTCCTTCTTGCTCTCGACCGGCTCTTCCTTCTTGCTCTCGGACGGCTCTTCCGGCTTCTTGGCCACGACCGGTTTTACCTTACTGGCCTCAGCCGGCTTTTCCGGTTGTGGAGCCGGATTTTCTTTAGCTTCCGCCGGACTTTCTTCCGGTTCGGACAAGGTTTCTGCCTCTGGTTCCGGAGTTTTCTTTGGGTCTTCGGCTTGCACTTCGGGTGTTTGATCCTCAGGTTGTGGTGTAGACTGCTTTTCTGGGTTCATCATATAAGGAACAAGTCCTCCTTTTTATTAGATTCCCCATCAAGGGGTTGATGTTGCCAAATTTGTTGAGAATTATAAAATTAACTAACCTTTATTGATTTGTCAATATTCTGCCATTTTCACCGGTGTATCACGAATCTCCCTCATCGGAAAAACAGCTTTCGCTATCACAGTCGAGCTGCATGGCGGCTATTCGTTCCATTACCAAGCCGGAAATTGCGAGCTGGCCACGCGCGGAGTGCTCGAAACTGTCGTATTGTTCCGCAGTTATCGGCGAGCCGTAAAATACAGCCATAGGCCGCCGCCGCAAAAAAGCATCCAGCAGGTGGCCGGTTCCGCGTACGTAGGTCGGCACTATTGTGGCCGTGCATTCCTGAGCCAGAAGTCCCACTCCGAACCTGCCTTTTCCCAGGCGGCCGTCCTGTGAGCGTGTACCCTCCGGAAAAAGCAGTACCGTGCCGTCCGAGTTCAAGATCTCTTTGAGCCGTGAGACGGCCCGCCAGTCCATTACTTCGCGGCGGATGGGCACTGCATTGTAAAAGCGTATCAAGCCACCGAACAGAGGGTTTTTGAACAGTTCCAGCTTGGCAAGAAAAAAGATTTCGCGGGCGACTCCTGCGCCCACGGTGGGCGGGTCGAAATAGCTGAGATGATTGGAGGCGAAAATTACCGGCCCTTCGGTGGGAAGAGGCTGCTCATAATGGTAGCGGCAGCCGAAAAATACTCTTAAGAAAAGACGAACGAGAAATTTGGAAAACCGAACCGTCAACGACTTGAAAGTTTTAACTGGCTTTTTTTCATTCATTGGAATAGATTCTGAAATCCCGGTGCATAGGCAGCAAAGGATTGAGTGGCTGCCCGCCGGATTTTTATTATCCGCAGATTACGCAGATTTAGTCCCCTGTTGACAGGGATGTCCGCTTTATCGGACGGGGTGTGTAATCCAAAAAACCATCAGCTTAGCTGATGGTCTCAGCTTTAATATGCCGCTTAGTGAGAGATTAGTTTTTGGCGAATTTCGTACAAAATTTTATTTCAATGATGATCGAAATGCAGACCATCGCTTTCTTACATCAGGCACAAAAATTTTTGTCCCATGAATAAACTTCTCTTCTACCTGGCGCCTCTGTTGAGCGGCCTGTTACTGGTGATCGGTTTTCCCCCGTTCAAGCTGTTCATCCCATCTTTTTTAGCCCTGGTTCCCCTGCTTTATTTCCTCGACCATGAGAGCTCCACCCTACGCGCGGCGGCCGGGTCGCTTTTCTGCGGCCTGGTGTTCTGGGGTACCCTGCTCTACTGGATTACCCTGTTCACCAGGCCGGGTTATCTGGTGTTGATTCTTTTCATGTCGCTCAACCTGCCGGTTTTCGCTCTCCTGGTGCGCCGGCTGAAAAAACGCTTCGGGGTTCCTCTAGCCTTCAGCGCCCCTTTTGTCTGGACCGCGGTCGATTACCTTCGCGCCCACGGTGACCTGGCATTCACCTGGGGTCAGCTGGCTTACAGCCTGACTCACTACCCCTTGTGGCTGCAGATGGCCGATTTCACGGGGCCCTACGGGGTCACTTTCTGGCTTGTGGCCTTGAACTCCCTGATATACGTGCTGTTAAAAAAGCCGGCCTTTCGCGCGAAAGTGCTCTATCCGGCAGCCTTTCTTTTTATCCTGTTGGCCGGACCGCTTGTCCTGGGACTGGTTCGCTACCGGTTTGAAAGCCGATCGGACGAAAAAGTTGGTGAAATACGTGTCAGCTACATCCAGCCGAGTATCCCCCAGCCTGAAAAGTGGCAACCCGGCATGAGAGATTCCACTTTCAGCCTGCTTGGAAATCTCTCGCTCTCCGAGTCGGCCGGGGCACCCGAGCTGGTGGTCTGGCCGGAAGCGGCCGCCCCATCCTACTTGCGCACCGACAGGCATCAGCGGTCGGTAGTAGCCAATATCGCCCGCAGCCTCGAAACCTACTTGCTCACCGGCGCTCCCGATTACTCCGATAGCGGCAGAGACCGTGATCGGGATTTGTACAACTCGGCGTTCCTGTTCAGCCCCGAGGGGAAAATCATCGAAAGTTACAACAAGATCCAGATGGTCCCGATCAGCGAACGCATGCCCTGGGAGGATGTTTTCCCACGGTTCAAGGACATTGATGTGGGCGGGTCGCATTTCACCCCGGGAGACCGTCACGTGGTTTTCAGCGCAGGCAAGGAACGTTTCGGCCTGCTGATCTGCTTCGAGTCGATCTTTCCGGAGCTTAGCCGCCGGCTGGTGCTGGATGGAGCCCGCTTCCTGGTTAATATCACCAATGACGCCTGGTTCGAAAGGACCAACGCGGTATACCAGCACAGTTCTTTTCTGGTGCTGCGTGCCATAGAGAACAGGCGCGAGGTGGTTCGCTCGGCGAATACCGGGATCAGCGCGTTTTACGACCGGCTGGGGAGACCCCGCAGGGAAAGTCTGCTGGATGAGACTACCAGCGCCACCGATACGGTGAAAACCTATGGTAATCTGACTTTCTATACCCGCCACGGAGACTGGCCCGCTCACCTTTCGTGGACTTTCGTAATCTTTATGCTGCTGCTGTCCTGGCTGCCGGCGAGAATAAGGCAGGTTCGCGAACCGCCCCTGCAGGATAAATAATCAAACATCAGGCCTATTAGCGCACAACCTCGTCCGAGAACCGGACTTCACCGAAACGGTCCGGATCGTGAAAGGTACGGCCTGAGACCGGGGACCAGGCACTGGCTTCAGAGCCGCCTCCCTTTCCCCTCGGCAGGTCGATACGGTAGAGGTTGAGCCGCCATTTGTCGCCGGCTTTGGGCGGAGTGTTGGGTCCGGTGACAATGTCCTCTAAAGGTATGGCGTATTCAACCGTCCAGCCGGTATCGGAGTCGGAAGGATCGTTAAGTGTGCCCGCCACCTGTACGCCGCGCCTGATCAGTTTGCTGTTCCAGGCCAGAATCAGGTCCCGCCTGCCCGAACGATTCAGGATGTAGCCGTCAAACAGGGCCCCCAGCGGATTGACCTCGAATTCCACATAGGTATCCCCGTCACCGTCCGCATCGATGAAAACTTCCACTACTTCCTCATTGTACAGTGCCTCATCGTGCTGGGTGAGAGTTGACCAGATGTGGCTGTCATCGCACTCGAACGAGATGTAAAGGAACCTGTCGTCCCAGAGCATCATCGCAGTTGTGGCCTGTTCCAGGGTTCCTTCGTTTTTTTCTTCAAACTTTATCCGCTCGCATTTCTGCCAGGCGGG
Source organism: uncultured Gemmatimonadales bacterium (assembly GCA_964609635.1). Taxonomy (GTDB): domain Bacteria; phylum Gemmatimonadota; class Glassbacteria; order GWA2-58-10; family GWA2-58-10; genus JAFGTO01. Next base: position 450 of record CAZSTM010000354.1, on the reverse strand, counting down.
TTCATCCAGTTTACCATCGGCAAAAATCGGGTTGGGCGTTCGCTTGATAACATAGTGACGGGTTGCCGGTGCGGAAGATGAAAAAGCCGGCCCGGCAACGATTGCGGAAAACAGCAGTAACACGGGAATAAGGGAAAAAACTCTTCTTTTCAAGGCGCATTCCTCCTTTAAGCTGGTATAAGAATGTTCAAAGCCATCCTGCATCTCGGCTGCGCCGAGTTGCGAAAGACCCCGCCGAAACGGGATTTACCTGGATGCGGCACACTTGCTGCACAGACCGTATATGTCGAGCTTGTGGTTGGCGATCACGAAGTTGTGCTTCCTGGCCACCTCAACCTGCAGCTTCTCGATAGCGTTGTTTTTGAATTCTATAACCTTGTTGCAGGAGGTGCAGATCAGGTGATCGTGATGTTTGTCCTCTCGCACAGCCTCGAACCTTTTGAACCTCTT